>JAFLUC010000119.1 GCA_022509005.1 Oscillospiraceae bacterium
TATTTGAAGAAATAAAAAAGGGTGATATTTTATTCCATCATCCGTATGATTCGTTTAGTTCCGTCGTTAAGCTTATCAGAGAAGCATCAACAGATCCGCATACTCTTGCAATAAAACAGACTCTTTATCGTGTAAGCGGAAACTCGCCTATTATAAAAGCGCTTGAGACAGCGGCGCAGAATGGAAAGGCGGTAACGGTTCTTGTTGAGCTTAAAGCGAGATTTGACGAGAGCAATAACATAGTATGGGCGGGTAGACTTGAAAGAGCGGGATGTCACGTTATATACGGTCTTTTGGGTCTTAAAACTCACTCAAAAATAACTGAGATTATACGCCGCGAGGATACGGGAATAGTTAAATATGTTCATCTTGCGACAGGAAACTACAATGACGTGACGGCAAATTTCTATACCGATATGGGTATATTCACATGCCGCAAGGAATACGGAGACGATTCGGGAGCGTTCTTTAATATGCTTTCAGGCTTCTGTGAGCCGAAGCATTGGAACAAGCTCATTGTAGCGCCGATATGGCTCAGGGATAAAACACAGAAATGTATAGAGCGTGAAATAAGACACGCTAAGGCGGGAAAAAAGGCGCATATAATAGCAAAGATGAATTCGCTTGTAGATCCGGCTATTATAGCGCTGCTTTATGAAGCATCATGCGCCGGTGTTAAGATTGATTTGATTATAAGAGGCATATGCTGTTTAAGAGCTCAGGTTCCGGGGCTTTCAGAAAATATAACCGTGCGCTCGATAACGGGCAGATATCTTGAACATACGAGAATTTATTATTTCTATAATGACGGACAAGAGAATCTATTCTGCGCGTCTGCGGACTGGATGAACAGAAATCTCGATAAGCGTGTTGAAATAATGTTCCCTATTGAGGATGAAAATATTAAGGCAAAAATAATGCGCGTGCTTGAAGTTCAGCTTGAGGATACATTAAGAGCGTCAATTCAGATTGACGGCGAATATTCTAAAACAGACCTCAGAGGCAAAAAGAAAATTGACTGCCAGATAGCTATGATGGAAGAAGCTGTAAGAGAATGCCGGTCAGAAAGTAAAAATAAAAAAATTAAAACATTTATACCGAGAGAAAAACCGGAGGAATAAAAATGAAACGTGTTCTCATAACAGGCGGCAGCCGGGGAATAGGAGCCGCCTGTGTTGAAAGCTTTTCAAAAGCAGGATATAAAGTGTTTTTTACCTATAAGAATAGCAAAGAAAAAGCAGAAGAATTAGCTTTGCGAACAGGGGCTGAGGCAATATGTGCCGATGTGTCATCATTTGAAGCTATGAAAAAAGCGGCTCTTGTTATAGGGAATGCAGATATAATCATAAATAACGCCGGAATATCCCAGATAAAGATGCTTCAGGACATAACGGAAGCTGATTGGGATAATATGTTTAATATCAATATAAAAGGTATGTTTATAACGGTTAAAACATTTCTTGATAATATGATACACAATAAATGGGGGAGAATTATTAATATATCCTCTATGTGGGGCGAGCAGGGCGGAAGCTGCGAGGTTCATTACAGCGCTTCAAAGTCGGCTGTGATAGGCTTTACAAAGGCACTTGCAAAAGAGCTCGGACCTTCGGGAATAACGGTAAATTGTATCTCGCCGGGCGTTATAGATACGGACATGAATTCTCATCTGACAGAGGAGAATATAGACGAGCTTACAGCTGAAACGCCGGTTAATAAAATAGGAAAGGCTATGGATATAGCAAATGCGGCCCTCTTCCTGGCTTCGGAAAAAAGCAGCTTTATCACGGGCACGGTGATACCTGTAAACGGCGGAATAATTATGTAAATATATAATTTACATAATTATAAAAAGGTATTTATGTAAATTATTTTTGATTTATAAACATGTGATTTAAACACTTATCAACATCAAAAAATGGCTCAAAACCTTGATATTTAAGATGTTTTCCACATTATCCACAAAGTTATCCACGGTTTATGTTGATAATGTAAAATGAAGAAAATGGCTTAAAAGCTTAATTTTTGTAGGTTTACAAAAAATCTTGAAATATTATTGAAATATTAGTTAAAAAGGCGTGGATAACCTGTTGAAAAGGTGGATAAATGGCTTAAAAAGGACAAAAAGAAAGGGAACATAGTTATTCGAAAGTGTGAATAACTTAAAATTCAATAAAAATATGTTAACTCCGAGATTAAATTGTATAATTAATTATGTAAATTCTGCCGTTGCGGCGGATATTGGAACAGACCATGCTTATATACCAATAGAGCTTATAAGAAGCGGCAGAGCGCGGCGAGTTATAGCTTCAGACGTGAAAAAAGGTCCTCTTGAAATAGCGGAGGGAAATATAAAAAAGTACGGTTTATCGGATAAGATAGAAACAAGACTCGGCAGCGGAATTTCAGTTCTCGACCGAAGTGAGGCCGATACCGTAATTATAGCCGGAATGGGCGGCGAGCTTATATGCGAGATATTAAAGGCTGATATAGATAAGGCGAGAGAATCAACGCTTATAATTCAGCCAATGAATGCGCAGTATGAGCTGCGCCGGTTTCTGATTGAAAACGGGTTTACAATAGAAAAAGAGGATATAGAAAACGAAAAGCACAGAGTATATAACATTATGATCATTAAGAACGGAGAACAAAAGCCGTTTGATAAGGATATAGATTATCATATTCCGGTTTACCTGTACAGCCATCCTAAATTTAAATTACTGTATGAAAAGAAGCTGCGTGAATTTAATAAGATAATAGCAGGACTTGAAAAATCGGAAAACTGCGATATTGAAAGATTAAATTATTATAAAAACTGTGTAAAGGAAATGGAGGAAATTAAAAATGGTTTGTAAGGATATAATTAAAATTGTTGAAAAAGCGGCGCCTTTGGGACTTGCTTATGAATGGGATAATTCGGGCTTTCTTTGTGGTGATATTAATAAAGAAGTAAAAAAGTTGTATATAACACTTGATGTTAATATGTATACTGTAGATGAGGCATTAAAAGAAGGTGCTGATATGATATTATCACATCATCCTATAATGTTCAGAGGAATAAAGAGGATAGACCGCAATACTCCGGAGGGTTATGTGATAGAGAAGCTTATAAAAAATGATATTGCATTATACGCGTCACATATACCGATGGACTGCGCTGCAAACGGGATAAATGAAATACTCGCTGATAAATTAGGCATTATTAATAAGAAGGTTCTCGAACCGAGTGATAGATTTGAAGGATGCGGTCTGGGAAGATTTGGAGAGCTTAAAAATGAAATGACGCTCAGGAGCTTTGCAGAAACTGTTAAAAAAGCTCTTAATACACCGTTTGTAAGAATATGCGGAGATCCCGACACGATTATAAAAATAGCTGCAGTCGGCGGCGGAGCATGCGATGATCTTATCCCGGCGGCAATAGAGAACGGCGCTGATGTACTCGTAACATCGGATATGAAATATCATATTTCAATGAATAGTGTTGAAAGCGGACTTCCTGTAATAGATGCGGGTCATTATCCAACAGAGGTATTTGTCACTGATATTTTTGCGGATTTATTTAAAGATTGTGATATTGAAATTGTAAAGTCAACAGAAAGAGATATATTTGAGGTAATGTGAAAGATAAGCCATTTATCTTTCACATTATCAGTTGACAATCCGGTAAAAGTATTATATAATACTAATGTCTTAGAAATTTTATATTTTTTCACTTTTTCCCACAAATGATTATATTTAAAATTTAAAAGGAGAATTTTTTTGCATGTATGATTTTGAACAATTGAATAGTAAAACAAAGGATCAACTCAAAGCTATAGCTATGGAAAAAAATATTCCAAGACTTTCAACAATGAAAAAGCTTGATATTATTAACGCCATTCTTGAAGCAGAAAGAACTGTTGTTCCCGAAAAAGCAGTTGTACCGAAAGAGATCACAGAAAAACAAAGTGAAAACAGAACGAATACAAAACCGAAGAAAAGAGAGCGTCCGTCGGACGTAACAGAAATGACAGGCGTGCTTGATGTGAAGCCTGAGGGGTATGGATTTTTACGATTTGAAAACTATGCCTCATCAAAACAGGATATATTTGTAGCTCCTCAGCAGATAAAAAGATTTAATCTTAAAACAGGTGATGAAATAACGGGCGATTGCCGTTTAATAGATGATGAGGATAAATCCTCGCCGCTGTTATTTGTAAAGAGAATTAACGGTGATCCGCTTGAGATTGCCTTAAAGCGCCGCCCGTTTGAAAAGCTCATACCTGTATTTCCAATCGAAAGAATCACACTTGAAACAGATAAATCCACATATTCAACAAGACTTATAGATATAATTTCGCCTATAGGCAAGGGACAGCGCGGAATGATAGTTGCTCCGCCTAAAGCCGGTAAGACAACAATTATAAAGGATATTGCAAAGGCAATAAGAACCAATAATCCTGATATTAAGCTTATTATTTTACTTATAGACGAGCGTCCGGAGGAGGTAACGGATATAAAGAAGTCGATTGACTGCGATGTTATATATTCAACCTTTGATCAGATGCCGGAAAATCACTGCCGTTTATCGGAAATGGTGCTGGAACGCGCACAGAGACTTGTTGAGCAGAATAAGGATGTTGTTGTGCTTCTTGATTCAATAACAAGACTTGTAAGAGCGTACAACCTTACTGAACAGCCGTCAGGGCGGACACTTTCGGGCGGTCTTGAGCCAAACGCGTTATATAAGCCGAAAAAATTCTTCGGCGCGGCAAGAAAGATTGAAAACGGCGGAAGTCTTACAATTATCGCGACAGCGCTCGTTGAGACCGGCAGCCGCATGGATGATGTAATCTTTGAGGAATTCAAGGGAACGGGAAACATGGAATTAAAGCTTGACCGTTCAATGCAGGAGCGCAGAATTTATCCGGCTATTGATGTTCCAAAATCCGGTACGCGCCGCGAAGAAAATCTGCTTTCAGACGATGAGCAAAAAGCCGGTTGGACGCTGCGCCGCGAGCTGAGCAAGGAACAGAATATAACACAATATGTCAAGGTCCTGCAGCTTATGAAGGTTACTAAGAATAATAACGAGCTTGTTAATTTTATAAATAAACAGGGACTGTAAGGAATACAAAAGGAATGGTAATAAAACCATTCCTTTTGTTGTTTGTAATTTACTTAATAATATTTGTACCCATATAAGGAACGAGAGCCTCTGGGATTGTTACAGTGCCGTCCTCGTTCTGGAAGTTTTCAAGAATTGCGGCAACTGTTCTGCCGACTGCAAGACCTGAGCCGTTAAGCGTGTGAACGAACTGCGCCTTATCCTTTGGCGAATCCTTGAAACGGATATTTGCGCGTCTTGCCTGGTAATCCTCAAAGTTTGAGCATGACGAGATTTCAACATAACGGTTATATGAAGGCATCCATACCTCAATGTCGTTTGTCATTGCAGATGAGAATCCGAGATCACCTGTTGAAAGCTTTACAACTCTGTACGGCAGACCGAGTCCCTGAAG
>JAFLUC010000012.1 GCA_022509005.1 Oscillospiraceae bacterium
ATTCTTATGTATTATACCATTGACAATCAATAAAGTCTAATATATAATATTTATACATTTAATAATATGCACGTTATGAATAAGAGGTTAATAATAATGGAACTTTCACAGATAAGATATTTTATAGAAGTAGCAAGAAGTCAGCATATGACAAAAAGCGCTGAAAAGCTGCACATTGCACAGCCTGCATTATCACAATCGGTAAAGCGGCTTGAAAACGAGCTAGGAGTTCAGCTTTTTGTCGCAAAGGGGCGAAATATTGTCTTAACCCCATGCGGTCAATATCTGAAAAACAAATTAGAGCCTGTCATAAAAGCAATTGACGAAATACCGGACGAGCTTGAGGCTATGAAAGACGTGGAAAGCACTACGATAAGAATTCTTGTACTTGCCGCATCCTCGCTTGTTACTCAGGCAATAATAGATTATAAGCATCATAATGAGAATGTAAAATTCCATGTTGTACAAAACGAGGATGATGACATGGCTGATATTGAAATAAGAACAAATCTTCTTCACTGGAAAGATGGATTGGAAAGACCTAACAAATTTATATGTACAGAAAAAATATTCCTTGCCGTTCCTGACACCGCAAAATATAAAAATATGACAAGCATCAATCTTGCTGATGCCCGCAGAGAGAGCTTTATAAGTCTTATGGGTTCAAAGCAGCTTCGGAGCATATGTGATACATTCTGCCGCCACGCGGGATTTGAACCAAACATTATCTTTGAAAGTGATGATCCGACAGCCGTTAAAAACATGATAGGAGCACACCTCGGAGTGGGCTTCTGGCCCGGCTTCACATGGGGCAAGCTTGAAAGCGACAATGTTCGTCTTTTGGAAATAACAAATCCGGACTGTCAAAGAGATATATCCATATCCTATAGAACCAATGGTCTTAATGATGATACGGTAAAGGATTTTTATGATTTTCTGACCGGATATTTCACTCAGCCGGAATAGAAAAACAGACAGCCACCGCAGGATGACTGTCTGTTGATTTTCAAGCTTTAATCACCAAAGGAAATGCCGACATCCTTTGCTTCATTGATAAGCGGATAATCTGACGGGATCTTCTTCAGCTTCCCGGCAACCTCCGATAACGGAACAGGAACGATCTCTCCGTTTCTGAGACCTACCATATTCCCGTACTTTCTGTTCTTTATAAGCCGTGCGGCAGCCGCTCCGAATCGGGTAGAGAGCACGCGGTCATACGCGCACGGACTTCCGCCGCGCTGAAAATGCCCCGGAACTGTTACACGTATTTCATTTGAAATATAATTTGAAAGCTCATCCGCCACCTTGTATGCCACAGATGGATATGTCTCTTTTGCTCTCAAAGCCTTCAATTCTTTCTTCTTCATTGCGGCCTCCTGCTTTGAGATCGCGCCCTCCGCAACCGCAAGGATCGAAAAGTTCTTCCCTTCAGCTTCTCTCTTATTTATAATAGAAGCTACCTTTTCTATATCATAAGGTATTTCCGGCAGAAGTATTATATCCGCGCCGCCGGCTATCCCGGCATGAAGTGTGAGCCAGCCGACCTTGTGACCCATCACCTCAACTATAAATATTCTTCCGTGAGATGTCGCGGTTGTATGAATACAGTCTATTACATCTGTGGCAATATCACACGCGCTCTGGAAGCCGAAGGTCATATCGGTTCCCCACACGTCGTTATCTATTGTTTTCGGAAGAGAGACAACATTCAGCCCCTCCTCGCTCAGCATATTTGCCGATTTATGCGTGCCGTTTCCGCCGAGAACCACAAGACAGTCAAGCCCGAACTTCTTGTAATTCGCCTTCATGTTCTTGACCTTATCAACGCCCGTTACATCGTCTATAACGCGCATCATCTTAAACGGCTGGCGAGATGTGCCTAAAATTGTTCCGCCGAGTGTAAGTATCCCCGAAAAATCAGACTTCGACATGCGCCTTATGTTTCCGTTTATAAGCCCCTGATAACCGTTCTGGACACCATATATCTCCACCTGATCATCAAATTCCTCATAAAGCGATTTTGCAACTCCTCTTATTGCCGCATTAAGCCCCTGGCAATCGCCGCCGCTAGTAAGTATACCAACCTTATACATGTCAATCGTCCCCTTGTTTTTTTATAATTAATCTGTTAGTGATGAAAATAATGACGGCTTAAATCTCGCCATGACCACCCTGTCATTATCGCACGAATCCTTTATAACTCTGACATTTGAAAAATCCTCTTCGCGGAGAATATCCGAAACCTCTTCACCTTGATTATATCCGATTTCAAACGCAATGATACCGTTTTCGTTCAGGATATCCTTGGCAACCTCCTCCGCGATACGCCTGTAGAACATCAATCCGTCAAATCCGCCGTCGAGCGCCTCAACGGGTTCATAGCTGCTCACGATGTTATCAAGGCTGAAAATAGTATCTGTCTCAATATACGGAGGGTTTGATACTATTACATCATATTGCCCCTCCGGTACCGCCTCTAAAATATCACAGTGAAGCGTTTTTACATTTACGCCGTTGAGATCGGCATTCTCTTTAGCGACGGCAAGAATGCTGTCGCTGTAATCAAGAAGCGTTACCTCGGTGTTTTTACAAAGCTTCGCTATGCTTATTCCTATACATCCGCTGCCGGTGCCGATATCGAGAACCTTCAATTTCTTCTTGCCGATTTTTGAGACAATATTCTCAACAAGAGTTTCCGTATCCTGCCTCGGGATCAGCACAAGATCATTGACCTTAAACGTCATGCCCATAAACTCGGTATGACCGAGAATATACTGCAGCGGCTCACCCGAGTTTCTTCTCGTTATTATATCCTCGATCTGCCGCATCTCCTCATCCGCGATCTCTCTCGGATGAAGAACAAAATCTGCTTGAGACATACCGGTAACATGTGAAATTATCCAGTCCGCCTCATGTTCATTTTCACCTAATTGTTTGCGCACCTCACTGCGCAGTCTACTGACTACCATTTGTCCTCCTCTTTATTCTCCGGAATACATGGCTTCATTGATTCAATTGCGACCTCTATCTGTGATTCGTCGGGTTCGCGTGTTGTGAGCTTCTGCAGCCATAATCCGGGCTTTGAGAGCAGTGTCACACACTTATTTTTACTTCTTCCCGCAAGCTTGATAACCTCGAAGGAAAGTCCGGCAACTATCGGAAGACATGCAAGTCTTGTCGCAAGTCTCAGGAAAATTGCCGCAATCTTTACGAAGCCGTCAAATCTCGGAAGAAATGCAAATACGATTATACTTATAATCATAACGAAAAGCAGAAAGCTTGTTCCGCATCTCGGATGAAAACGCGTGAATTTCTTTACATTCTCCACGGTAAGCTCCTCTCCCGCTTCGTAGCAGGCTATCGTTTTATGCTCCGCGCCGTGATATTCAAACACACGCTTTATATCCTTCATCTGTGAGATCAGCGCCATATAACCAAGGAAGATAATCATCCTTAGAACACCCTCGAACGTGCTTGTGAACGCCTGAGTTGATGTGAACGCTTTGAACGCCGGAATCGATTCAACAAGACCTGAGAGCACAGACGGAAGCAGGATGAACAGTCCCACGCTGAATATTACCGAAATAAACACCGCAAAGTAAATGACTACATCCTTAATCTTATCACCGAGCTTATCCTCAAGCCATTTGTCAAACTTGCTCTCTTCCTCATCTTCATCGCCTTCGATATCCATGAACTCCGCGCTAAACATCAGCGCCTTCATACCTATTACAAGGCTGTCAACAAAGCTAACGCATCCTCTTACTACTGGAAGCTTTAAAAATCCTTTTCTTGTTTTTGTGCCGTTTTCATCAATTTTCTTTGTAATTTCTCCATCAGGCTTACGCACCGCAACCGCTGTTTTATACGGTCCGCGCATCATAACGCCCTCCATGACCGCCTGTCCGCCTATAGAGGTTATATGCTGTTCCTTTGCCATATTGTGACTATTATCTCCTTCCAAATCAACACCAGCATCCGGGGCAGAAGCACGGCATACAGTAGCACGGCATTGATGAGCACATATCTCCGCCGCCTGAATACATCCCGCCGCCCCTGGTATATGCCTCGGCATTATCCTTGACCCTATTTAAGGTGTCACTGTACTCCGAATTATCCGGATCCATCTCTACTGCCTTTTTAAGATGCAGCAAACCCTGATCGTACCAGCCTCTGCTTACGTTTGCAATACCGGATAAAAAATACCATTCGGCAGTCTTTGGCAGCTGCTCAAGAAGCATCAATGCCTGAGTTGGTCTGCGCATCGCAATCATCTGACGAACAAGCGTGAAGGTTGGTTTTATATTCTGATAGCTGCCGTAGCCACCGTAAGAACCATAGCCTCCATACCCGCCTCCCGCCGAACCTGTTCCGCTGCTTGTATCTGAAGCATTTTTCTTTTTAGTAAGCATATCATATGCTTTATTGATCTCTTTCATTTTTTCCGCGGCGAGATCTGCAAGCGGATTATTCACATACTTATCCGGATGGTATTTTTTAACCAGTTCCTTGTATGCCTTTTTGATAGTCTCTTCATCAGCTCCTTCGCTGACGCCGAGAACCTCATATGGATTCATTAATTGACCCTTTCTTTGACGTTATTATTTTTTGTAAGGATGCTTTTTTGCTTCTCCTTAAGACTTATATAAACTATTTTTCCTATAATATTCTTATTCTTCTTAAAATCAATCAGCTCAAACGCTGACGCAATATTTCCGAGCGTAATTGTGAGACTAAGCTCTATTCCGGCTGCGCATTCGCTTCTGCTGCTGTTTCCTGCCGCGATAAGCGGGTTATACGAGCCGCTTTTTATATCGTCATCAAAATCATTATATGCGTCTATAATATATATCCAGCGCCCGAGATTGTAGCCGAACCACGCGAGAGCGCGCCGTAAATTATCTCCTTCGACAAATGACGGCACAAACAGCGCCTCTGTTATTTTTGCAAAAGCGTCTGCTGCCTCATCAATTATGCCGCAACCCTCCGACTCCAGCCGGCTCAACCTGTCAAGCTCGCTTTTTATCACTGCATATTGCTCTTTACGTCTCCGCTTCACCTTTGCATAGCCGCGCCAAAGAAGCAACATTCCGAAAAAAGCCTTTATGCTGTGTTCGTCACGCAAATCGTCGGCAAGCTTGAGATAATCAAGTAATACGCCTATTTCAGCAGCATAGTCAACAGCAAGATCGTTCTTTATATATTTTCGCTTCTTTTTCGGATGCGGAATACACCTGCCCTCGCCTGTTTCAGAACTGTCGATGCAAACGGACGACAGAACCATCGCAAGAAAGGTAATGTCAAAGCTTAATCCCAATCTCGCCGTCTGCGATGCGCGTTTGCCTATCGCGCGGCACAACCCGCAGTAATACGAGTTAAATATTTCATATTCCGCCTCTGTGAGCTGATTCTTCCCGATAGTAACATATCCGAACAAAAATCATCCCTCTTCTCCGACTGATTGCATTTATACAGTATAATTATACCACACAATGCTGAAAATCTCAACAGTTTTTTTACATTTTACAAAAAATTTATATTTAAGCATACTTTTTTATCTGTTTCACATACTAAAGATAAAAAACAAACGGAGATGATCAATATGAATATGACAGACAAAGAGTATCATGAGCTGGTGCAGAGCAAGGCACCGAAATCGAAAATATTTGTAAATTGCCTGAAAGCGTTCGCGATAGGCGGGATCATATGCACGATCGGGCAATGCTTTTTAAATCTCTATAAATACCTCGGACTGAGCGAGGAGGATGCCCCTGTTCTTGTTACTATAACAATGGTATTTTTGGGTATCCTGCTCACCGGACTTGACATATACCCGAAAATCGCAAAGCACGGCGGAGCGGGCACGCTTGTTCCGGTCACGGGCTTTGCAAACGCGGTTGCGGCTCCGGCGCTTGAGGCCAAAACGGAGGGCTACGTTCTCGGAGTCGGCGCAAAAATATTCACAATTGCCGGACCGGTTATACTTTACGGCACGCTTGCCTCGGTTGTGTGCGGAATTTTATATATGCTTTGGGGATTGATTTAACCGCAAACAAAATTTTCAACAGAAATCACGGCAAAATGCTTCTCCAAATTCGTTCAAAAGTAACATGAAAAAAGATGAATTTGTGGTTGAAAAAAATCCCTTAATAGTATATAATATATATGGTTGTTATATATAAGTAAAGAAAAGATGAAAGGATTAAGGAATAAAATCATGGAGAAGAGCATTCGTGAAGAATGCGGCGTTTTTGCCATATACGATCCTGACGGAGATTGCGCAAGAAGCACATATTACGGGCTTTATGCGCTCCAGCATCGCGGTCAGGAAAGCTGCGGTATCGCGGTAAATAATAACCGCGATATTACATATTACAAGAGTATGGGGCTTGTAAACGACGTGTTCGACAATGATACGATTGAAAAACTCGGCGGAACTATGGCAGTAGGTCATGTACGCTATTCCACAACAGGCGAATCGCTGCGAGAAAACGCGCAGCCGCTTGTACTGCGATATGTAAAAGGAAATATCGCGATAGCCCACAACGGCAATCTTATAAACAAACAGGAGCTTGAGGACGATCTGAGCAAAAACGGCGCGATTTTTCAGACCACGACCGATACGGAAATGATCGCCTATACTATCGCAAGACATAGGCTTTCCTGCGGCAGCATTGAGGAGGCTGTAGCAGATACCGTTGAGCATCTTATCGGTGCGTTTTCACTTGTCGTTATGAGTCCGCAGAAGCTTATCGCATGCCGCGACCCGTGGGGCTTTAAGCCGCTTTGCATGGGCAGAAAGGGCAAGGCGATAGTGTTCTCGTCCGAAACCTGCGCGCTTGACACGATCGGCGCTGAATTTGTGCGCGATCTTGAACCAGGCGAAATTGTCGTTGTAAAAAACGGCGAGATAAAAATAATCGACAAATACATCAATACAAAGCCGCTCTCGCGCTGCGTATTTGAATATCTGTATTTTGCACGTCCCGACAGTATTTTGGACGGTCAGCCCGCAAACGAATCGCGCGAGATCGCGGGAGCGATTTTAGCCGAGAAATTCCCGGCGGATGCCGATGTCGTTATCGGCGTACCCGATTCAGGCATAAACGCGGCAATGGGTTTCGCAAAGGCGAGCGGAATCCCATACGGAATAGGATTTGTTAAGAATAAATATATAGGCCGCTCATTCATTGAGCCTACGCAGGCAATGCGTGAGAACGCGGTTAGAATAAAGCTTAACGTATTAAAGAATACAGTTTATGGAAAAAGGGTCGTTATGGTTGACGACTCGATTGTGCGCGGTACAACCTCTAAGCGCATTGTCGCACTGCTCAGGAAATTCGGAGCAACCGAGGTTCATGTGCGCTCATCTGCGCCCCCGTTTATCAGTCCGTGCTATTTCGGTATAGATGTTCCTTCAAAGGATCAGCTTATAGCAACTAACAGAACGGTTGAAGAGATGTGCGAAATGATTGGCGCAGATTCATTGGCATTCCTGCCGCTTGAAGATCTCGCAAGAATTATGCCCAAATCTGTTTGCGGCTACTGCGACGGATGCTTCTCGGGCAGGTATCCGATAGATACCGCGCGATATGTCAAGGAATAAAAAGGGATACATTCTGTATCCCTTTTACATATAACACCAGTGAAAGGAATGATTTTATGGCAAACCCGAAGGCAGCCCTTATAATGGGCTCTGATTCAGACTTTGATAAGGTTAAAGGCTGTATCACAAAACTAAAGGAGTTCAATATTGATTGTGAGGTAAACGTTATCTCAGCGCATCGCACTCCGGCAAAGGCTATGGAGTATGCGGCAAACGCGGAATCAAACGGTATTGAGGTTATCATCTGCGCGGCAGGCATGGCGGCGCATCTTGGCGGAGTTGTTGCGGCAAACACAACGCTTCCGGTAATCGGCATCCCGATTGAATCAACCTTTAACGGCATGGACGCGCTTCTCGCAACGGTTCAGATGCCGCCGGGAATCCCGGTTGCAACCGTTGGTCTTAATAACGGCACGAACGCCGGAATTTTAGCAGCTGAAATGCTCTCATTAAAATACGACTACTTAAAGCCGATGTTAAAGGACGCGCGCCAAAAGATGGCGGACGGCGTTGCAAAGAAGGACGAGGCTATAAAGGAAAGAGCCGCGGCTCTTTAAAACATATATAAAGGAGAAATAAACTATGGCAACAGATGCATATAAGTCAGCCGGAGTAAATGTAGAAGCAGGCTACGAATCGGTGAATCTTATAAAAGGCGACGTTAAGAGAACGGCAATAGAAGGCGTTCTCGGCGGAATAGGCGGCTTCGGCGGTCTTTTTGAAATCGGAAAGGGCTACGAGGAGCCTGTGCTTGTTTCAGGTACAGACGGCGTTGGAACAAAGCTCAAAATTGCGTTCCTACTCGATAAGCATGACACGATTGGTCAGGACTGCGTTGCGATGTGCGTAAACGACGTTGCATGTTCAGGCGCGAAGCCGCTTTTCTTCCTCGACTATCTCGCTGTAGGTAAGAATGTACCTACAAGAGTTGCAGAGATTGTTAAGGGTGTAGCAGATGGCTGCGTACTTGCAGGCTGCGCTCTCGTGGGGGGTGAAACAGCAGAAATGCCGGGCTTCTATCCCGAGGATGAATACGACCTCGCAGGCTTCTCTGTAGGCATTGTTGATAAGTCAAAGATTACAGACGGCGGCAAGGCAAAGGCAGGCGATAAGCTTATCGGTATCGCTTCAAGCGGTATCCACTCAAACGGCTATTCACTCGTGAGAAAGCTTTTTGACCTCAACGGCGAAAACGCAAAGGCTAACCTCGCAGAATATAGCGACAAGCTTGGTAAGACAGTTGGCGAAGCGCTTTTAACACCGACAAGAATATATGTTAAGCCGCTCTTAAAGCTCATTGATGAGGTTGGCATAAACACAGTTTCACACATCACAGGCGGCGGCTTTGTTGAAAATGTTCCGAGAATGCTTCCAGACGGCTTAAAGGCTGTTATACATAAGGGTACATGGGACGTTCTTCCGATATTTGACGTATTGCAGGAAAAGGGCAATATCCCCGAAGCTGATATGTATAACACCTTCAACATGGGTATCGGCATGATAGTTGCGGTTGACGCAGACAAGGCAGATGCAGCGGTTAAAGTTCTTGAAGAAGCAGGCGAAAAGGCTTCAATCATAGGCGAGCTTGCTGAAGGCGAAAAGGGTGTTGAGATAATATGAAAAATATAGGTGTTCTCATCTCCGGCGGCGGCACGAACCTGCAGGCGCTTATAGACAAGCAGGGCAGCGTTTTAAAGAGCGGAAAAATCGTTTGCGTCTGCTCAAACAGCTCCGGAGCATATGGGCTTGAAAGAGCAAAAAAGGCAGGTATTCCGACAAAGGTGATCCGCAAAAACGCCGACTGCGGCGGAGATATGCTTGAATTCAGCCATCAGATCTGTGCATATATGAAGGAAATGCAGGTTGATGTCATTGTGCTTGCAGGATTTATGGCGATCTTCGGCGGCGAGCTGTTAAATGAATACGCAAACAGGATTATTAATATCCATCCGGCGCTCATTCCGTCATTTTGCGGCAAGGGCATGTACGGATTGCACCCGCATGAGGCGGCGCTCGAATATGGCGTAAAAGTAACGGGCGCAACGGCGCATCTCGTAAACGAGATAACAGACGGCGGAAGAATATTGCTGCAAAAGGCGGTATATGTAGAGGACGGCGACACGCCGGAAATTCTGCAGAAGCGCGTTATGGAGCAGGCGGAATGGATAATACTTCCCGAGGCTGTGGAAATGGTTTGCAGCGGTAACTATTAATATAGAAAGGAAATTAACAATGGATAAGCTTAATATATACGACGAACTTAAAAGCAACGCATATCCCGGACGCGGTATCGTTATCGGAAAATCGGCAGACGGTAAAAATGCCGTAACCGCATACTTTATCATGGGCAGAAGCGTAAACAGCCGTAACCGCGTATTTGTTGAGGACGGTGCAGGAATACGCACACAGGCGTTTGACCCTTCAAAGCTTTCAGATCCGCATCTTATCATATATGCGCCGGTTCGTGTACTTGCTAACAAGACAATCGTAACAAACGGCGATCAGACAGATACAATCTATGACGGAATGGAACAGGGACAGACATTTGAATATTCACTCCGCTGCCGTGAGTACGAGGATGACGCGCCAAACTATACGCCGAGAATTTCGGGCATAATCGAACGTAAAACAGACGGCTTTGACTATTCAATGTCAATATTAAAGAGCGCGAACGGCAACCCGGCATCATGCGAGAGACACACATTCACATATTCAGATCCGATTGCCGGAGAAGGCCGCTTTATTCACACATATAAAGGCGACGGCTCACCTCTCCCATCGTTTGAGGGCGAACCGAAGCTTGTAGACATCCCGAACGACATTGACGAATTCACAAACGGCTTGTGGACATCACTCAATGAAGAAAACAAGGTTTCACTGTTCGTAAGATTTATCGATCTTGAAACAGGAGCGGCACAAACAAGAATCATTAATAAAAACAAATAACCAGAAAGGACAAAACAGCAATGAAAGAAATGGAATTAAAATATGGCTGTAACCCGAACCAGAAGCCGTCACGTGTATATATGGCAGACGGCAGCGAGCTGCCGATCGAGGTAATCTGCGGCAGACCGGGATACATCAATCTTCTTGACGCGCTTAACGGCTGGCAGCTCGTTAAGGAGCTAAAAAAGGCGACAGGTCTTCCGGCTGCAACATCATTCAAGCACGTATCACCGGCAGGCGCGGCCGTAGGCGTTGAGCTTTCGGACACATTGAAGAAAATATATTTCGTTGACGATGTTGAGCTTACACCGCTCGCATCAGCATACGCAAGAGCAAGAGGCGCTGACAGAATGTCATCGTTCGGCGACTTCATCTCACTATCAGACGAGTGCGACAAGGCAACTGCGCTTCTCATAAAGAAAGAGGTTTCAGACGGCGTAATCGCTCCGGGTTATTCTGACGAGGCGCTTGAAATCTTAAAGGCAAAGAAGAATGGCAACTACTGCATTCTCAAAATTGATCCGAACTACACTCCGGAGCCGATTGAGCGTAAGCAGGTATTCGGCGTAACATTTGAGCAGGGCAGAAATGAGCTGGATATAAACGAGGCTCTATTAGAGAACGTTGTTACAGCAAATAAGGATATGCCGGAGGCTGCAAAGCGCGACCTCATGATCTCGCTTATCACGCTTAAATACACACAGTCAAACAGCGTGTGCTACGTTAAGGACGGACAGGCTATAGGCATAGGCGCGGGACAGCAGTCAAGAATCCACTGTACGCGTCTTGCAGGCAATAAGGCTGATATATGGTGGCTGCGTCAGAGTCCGCAGGTACTGGGCTTACAGTTTGTTGACGGAATCCGCCGCGCGGACAGAGATAACACAATTGATGTATACATCTCAGACGAGTATGACGACGTTTTAAGAGAGGGCACATGGCAGAAGCTGTTCAAGGTTAAGCCTGAGGTATTTACCAAGGAGCAGCAGAAGGAATGGCTCGCAAAGAATACAGATGTCGCGCTCGGTTCTGACGCGTTCTTCCCGTTCGGTGACAACATCGAAAGAGCGTATAAATCAGGGGTTAAGTATATCGCGCAGCCCGGCGGTTCGGTAAGAGATGACAACGTAATTGAAACATGCGACAAGTACAACATGGCAATGTCCTTCACAGGAATAAGATTGTTCCACCACTAATTATATGAGATAAAAACAATAAACCACTCATTAAAATGGGTGGTTTATTGTTTTTATGTCTACTTCATAATTATTCACATAATTACAAATACGCGTGGAAAACGTGGATAACTAATCAGAACACCGATAATATCGGAAAAATCAGCTTGTACCTCCGTGGATAACTATGTGAATAACGTGGATTACATAATTTTTATTTTATTTATGTAACATAAATGTTGTGTAAATTACATTTATGTTACTCCTCTTCTGATGCCATGTAAACCCACAATAATACAAACATAACAAGGCATATTCCCCCGCCTATAAGCGCGGCAGGCCTTCTTATGTCCGAATTTATCAGTTTAGGCATATCAAACATTTTGCCGAAACTGAATATCTTCAGATCAAAACTATCTGAGCTGTTTTTAAGAATATTGCCCCGGGCTTTCTTATACACAAGCTTGTTGTGCGTATAGGCATTTTTCATCCCCTCAAGCTCTATATCCGAAAGAGGAATTGAATCGGTTCTCGACGCAAGCAGCTGATAGTCCTCATCTATCGAGTTTGTGCGGCGAAGCACTGCATAATTATAAAATGATTTATTGGTGGCAAATCTCACATAATATATCTGATCACCCAAATCGTACAGATTTGTTATAGAATAGAATATATCATCACTATTCGGAGTTCGGAGCGCAGTATTGTAATCATATATATCTGAATATTCACCTATATCAAATCTTGTAAGCTTTGCGGCTTTTCTCAGAACGTTTTCTATTTTTTCTTCCTCTTCCTCTATTACGTTGTCTGAAATATCTGCATAGCTTACACTGTCTGCCGAAGCGTTTTTAAGATCACAAAAGAAATCGTCCAATACACGGTTATAGTCGGAAACATCCACTTCAGGGTGCAGTGATGAATTACTATAACTAAGCACGCCGCTTTCGCTTACATGCTCAGGCGCTGAAACATACTGAAATGCCGTTCCATCCATTATTGTATAGAAATCTGATTTAGTCTTTTCTCCGTCAGTATATTCGTTATACACGATATAACGCCTTTCGTCATTATAGCCTATAGCAATTTCGCCTGTTACTCCTTCGGGCAGGTTATATCCCTTAGAAATAATATTTATGAGCTCCGCTTCCTTTTTCTGCGCATTATATCCGTATATATCAACCGAAGCGCAGCCTCGCTCGCTATCGGTTCTGAAAACAACAAGGTAAGGGCTTTTATTATTATCAAAGTCTATTATGTCTCCATATATAACGCCGGTGGGGTAAATACCTGCGCCGCAATTGAGCTCCACATATCCGCCGCATTCATCGGTTTTTATGACTCCATATTTCAATATCTCATCATTTAATTTATATCCAAAAACCGATGCGGTTTTGCCTGCCGGATCCGACGCACCCGATGGCACCTCACAAATCGACAGCAGCACTGTGCAAACACATAAAAGACATAACAGCTTATAAAGCCGCTTTTTCAGGATTCACCCTCCCTTCTAATGTTCATAATACACCTTAATTATTATACCATATATTACAATTACAATTCAACTCTTTTATGCTTACATAAGTTTTACATTTGTTACAATATCGAATATAACAACACAAGGGAACGGTTTACCGTCCCCTTGTGTTGTTTAAATTACAAAATCTGTTTTTTTCTCTTTCTTGAGATCTGATATACGATAACCATGGTAAGCATAAAGCTGCCCAGCAATACTAACCACGTCACTCCCCTGCCGCCTGTGCTGGGCAGATCGACCGAAGGTGTTTCTGTAGGAGCGGCTAACGGTTTGTTAACAAATTGCACGCCCTTGGTAGTATCTTCTATAATTGTGCCGTGGGCTTTCTTGTCTTCATCCACCGTAGTATCCGTAGAGGATGTATCAACACGATCCAACGTATAATCGTCTGCATAATCTTCTCCATCATAAATTTCTTCCACGGTAAATATTGTGCCTTCCGGAAGGTTGTAAATCGTAATCGTTTGTTCATTACTAAGCTCAAATTCACCTATCAGCGCGTCATCTGTACGCGTCCATTTAATCGCGCCGCTTTCATCAACACCGCCCAATGCCCTGTAAGGATAGCTGTCTCCTATGAGTTCCATATTTGTATGCGTCAGTGTAACCTTGAACTTAAAGGACCGCTTCTGTTCATTCGGGTCATCGGTGACCGTTTTTCCAACAGACAGCGCTCCGGGCAAATCAGCCTCATCCTGCATTACAATGACGTTAACCGGAGCGAAAACGCCCGAGATGTCCACCGGTGTACCATCGTTCATGTACAGAATATCGCGTCGGGAATTAAGCGTGCTCCTCTCTCCTTTGTGCTGCTCTCTAAACAGTTCATCCCTCGTCTGTGTAGGCGTCATAAAGAGGTAACCGTTTTCTGTAGTGGAAAAGACACTGGGTGAATCATTATCAACCCTCTTATGGTCAATAGAGTAATCAGAGGATGTGTACCTGACGGCGTTACCCCAGAAGTGTCTATGATGACCATCATACCCTTCCTTTTCTACTCTGTGCCAATTGCCGTAACGGCCTGACTCCGGCTTGTTGAAATCGTCTGCGCCCGTTGACGCGATATAGAGTGAGTCACGGGTATCCACATCCAAAAGCGTTGTATTTAGCATGGAATCGGCATATTTCTGCATTGTCTGATACAGATGACCGATAGTTGCGCGAACGGTCACTTTATCGGTGTTATATGTTCCGCCGCTTTGCAGCTCGGCTAACTTTTGATTTCCTTCTTCATTTAATGTGCCTGATGGAACCAATCCTACGATATCATTGTCAATCAGCACAGGAGTAACAGATTCAACGCTGCCGTCTCCTTTATATTTGATGTCCGGCTTATACGCGCTGGCGTTGGCAAATACCGCCGTATCGCCCGCATACACCTGAACGATAGACTCGTTACGCTTATAGCCGGCCGGCGGGGTAAGCTCCTTGATCCAGAACAACGCATCGTCGTCTTCGCCGCGTATCTGTTCCCAATTCACATAGGCGCTGCCCGGCGTACCGTTCGTGCTGCCGTCAATGTTGAAGATAAGCATACCTTCAGCATCTGTCGTGCCTGTTGTATAAGGTTTGTATGCTTCATCAGGCTGTAACGGATCATACAACGCAGCCTTGGTAAAGGTATCAAACAAGCCGAATCTTGCTCCGCTCAAAGGATTGCCGGTTGTGTTCTGCTTCAGCAAGCGAAGCTCGCGCCGCACGTTGGGGATATAGATAACGCTGCCGTAATATCTTGTAAAGGAGTTGATATTTGCCAGATTAACGCCCTGGTTACGGGTTGAATCGCCGTTCTCCGTATATGCCGCGTTGAGTATTCCTTTTACAATCGGCAAATCGTATCCTGTCGCGGGGTCAAATCTTTCATCCCAGTTGTCCTCATAGTTCAACCCGTTGAAGATTGGTCGCTGAAGGAACGCCTCCAGCTTGGCGTATTTCGTTTTATCGTCCCAGTTGTTGACGGTTGCGACGTCGACCGGATTTTCCTTGTCATAGCTGAGAATAGAAGCAATGGCTTCATCATCCACGAGGAGAGCGACCAGACGGAGGTCGGCGCCGTTCATGTTCTGATCGCCATTTTCTCTATGGACCAAATAACGGTTAGAGTCGCCCGGCAGATTTCGGAGTATTGAAGTGAAGCGCAGCTTGGACTCAGTCTTTCCGTTGATAATGTCTGAGACCAGTTCACTTTGGAAGTACCAGTCCGGCGCGCTTGAGGTGTACGATGTCTGACGCAGAGCCGTCGCCAGCAGATTGTGCCTCAAAGCCCAGCGCCATGCCTCCTGGAATCCTTCGGAAGCGGGATTATCGAAATCATCGGACTGGTATTTTTTGTTATCATCAGAGTCAAAAAACTCAGATGCATCTTTACCTTTTCTCGCTGCCCAGGCCTGAGCCTCCTGATATCCTTCGGAAGCGGGATTATTGAGATCCTCAGACTTGTATTTTTTGTTACTCGGAGCGTTAAAAAACTCCTCCGGCTGGTAAAGGTCAATAGCGTGGTAGCCCTCGGTATTGCTGCCGTAAATAGGATGCCATCGGGTTCCGTTACCCAAATCTGTATATATCATCGGAACGGCGAACATAAGGGCGTGCTTCTGATGCTCCTGTCTGATAGGTATGCCGGTCTTATCTATCCTGAAGTCGACCGCGGTATTATCATCGGTCGTATTCTCTGTTACATCGAGGAGCGCATATTCAAGTGTTGGCTCGTTATCTTCTATGATGGCGGAAAAGCTTGCGTACGAGCCTGTTTCGTACTGGTTCAGCACATTAAATACGTTCCTTTCGCTGTTATATTCCAGAACGATATTATACCTCATGTTTTTGTAGCCGGCGGGCGCTTTCTTTTCCTGTAATATATAGTACTTTTGGCCGTTTCCCGCACGCTCCGCAAAGTCAATGTTTCCTGGGAACAGAACGTAGCCGTCATCGCCCGTTGTAAGAGCTGCAAGCGGAGAAGACTCATCCTTTATTTTAAATTCGGAGCTGGTGTGGTACGTCTCGCCCTCTTTGTAAGAACTATCTATCTTCTCAGCCTCATACAAATCAAATTCAGCGTCCGGAAGAGGTTCACCGCCCTCGTTTACCTTATAGATTCTGTGAGGAATCTCGGGCTGGAGGTTGAAGTACATGGCAAAGTTGGAATCCCAGTGACCGCGCTCCATATAGAACAGCTTGATGGTGTGCAGCGTATTGTCGGCAAAAGTAACGCCTTTCCATGTAGTCGTGCTTTTTGCGCCTGCATCTTCAAACAGCTTCACCAGTGTCGTATTTTCCCACTGTGCAGTTCCGCCGTCAGGCATATGGTCAGCCATCAGTGCGCCCTCTGCGCCTGCAACATTATCTTCAGAAACATTATCACCATTAGCCATAAGTCCGGTGCGGACCTGACCTGTGGCAAAGTTTATATCACCGTAAACGCCGCTGTGCACGCCGCCCAGGTCAAGCACAAGCACATCGTCAACGAATATCCATACGTCATCATCGCCGGCGAATCTGAATATCATATCCTGTCCGGTGTAGCCGTGATTTACCTGACCGTTCGCAGGCTGCTGGAAGCTGACCTCCATAGTAAAGCCGAAGAAGTGATTGAAAATTTCATCTCTGGAATTGATATCCTCCCTTGGAATGAGCTTTCTGTCTTCGGCGCCACTGAACACCTGCTCTATGTTGTTAAAGGGAAAGAACTGTCCGTCGGGGGAATTTCCGCCCGGTTTAACGCCCCAGTTGTTGTAGAGCAAAAATTCGTGGGTGTTCGTATCAAATTCCGCAAAATTCAGCTTACTGTCATAGTAATAGTAGCCGTACTGGTTCATCTGCAAAAGACCCGAAACATTGGTATAGCTTGCCTTTCCCGGGTGTTCCTTAGTCGGGTCAAACAGATAGGCAAGACTTTCGGTACGCGCGGTCGTACCGTCGGGCTTTGCTGCCTTTAAATCATCGCGCAGATTTTTGGCGGTAGATTTAGTAAAATCCGACCAAATATCGCTTCCGCTTTTGCTGTTCAGATTCAGCTTTGGGAAACCGTTGTAAAGTGATTTTTCCACAATCCCCGTGACATTCTGACGCGCGTCTTCTGTACTGTGGTTCCATACGCCGTAGCTAGCGATTTTGTCCAATGTAGCCTGGTCGCCTGGATTCTTGTTTGTCGGTGAGGTATAGAAAAATTTCAGCGCATGCCCGTTATTAATACCGCCGTTATATTTTTCATCCTCCGGCTCCCAATTCTCAACCTTTTTCCATGGGTTACCCTTTTCATCCAACGGGTTATCTGTCACGGGCCAGTAGTCGAACAGATTCATCTCAACACCATCCGGTTCCCTCGGGGTGACGGTGATTTCGCTCAAGTCACCGAAGTCGGTCGGACCGTAGATGACAATGTCGAAATAATCAATCTTTTTGCCATTGGTATCATAGAAATCATCGTAAACTTTTATCCGGTACACGGCTGCCGGACGCGACTCCGTCGCCATGTTACCAGATCCGATATATTCGATCTCCTGGATATCGGAAGTGTGCCACGGCCAACTGCCTTCACCCTGCTGCACTCTGACCTGCGCAAAGCGTGCTTTCAGGGTCGCTGCGTATCCCGTTTCTTTGCCTTTTACATCGTTTTCGTAATCCACATCGGTCAGGTGTAGCGCATTTCCCACCGCGATGGTTTTTGTGAAATCTCCCACAAGACCCCAAGTATGAGACATGTTATAGCGCTCGCCAGCGGCGTTGATATCCTTGATCGTGACATAAAATTCCACAGAATTGTTATTCGTCCAGACAAAGGTATCCTTTGTTATAATCTTATATTTATATTTGCTGCCGTCAAATCCTGCATAATCTATTCTCCTGATGTTATATGTAGACGCGGACGTGTAGCTGCCTTCATATTCCATTCTGACCTGAAGCCGATAGCGTTTCAACAGCGTATCTGCATATGTTGCGGCTTGGTCACCGGTAATTCGCCCCGGCAAAGCGACCGTACTGTTGCCATATCCCGCTTCGACAACCTCCTGACCGTCGCTTGCGGTCACAATGCGCCAGTTTGCAACTCGTGTATACGTGGAAGGTCCATTCACATCCGGAACAACCACGTTGAATGTCACATCACTGGCATTCCAGTTCCAACGGAGCTTATCTCCCTCGGTATTAATGGTTAAGTTGAAAAACCAAAGCTCTCCCTCTGTGCTTTTGCTTGGGTTATAGTTTGCTGCCGTAATTTTATATCGGTGCCCGGAATTGGCGCTTACGCTTACTCTATAATCGGACACTAACTCACTGGCAACGGCACTCGTGGTTGTCTTACTCAAATCTCTTTTTGGCAGTATGATATAAGCATCTTGTACAGAAGAAGCGTTCCAACTGCCTTGATTCCATAGATTGACCGCACCGATTTGAGAATTATTTTTATCAAAAAGCATCCACTCGGCAACCCCGAGATAGTCTGTGGCCAAAGCAGGGAAAATCCCGATAATGCCTGTAATCAGCATGCACAGGCACAGCGTCAGCGCAAGACCCTTATATATATTATATTTTGAGTTTTTAATAATCTTTTTCATTATACTCACCTTTTCTGCGATAAACTTGTGATGCTCATATTTATTATAAAGTGTCCGGTTGCAGAACCTATGCCATATTGCGCATTTGCAAAATAGCACAAAACACCAATATAAACCATAATAAATTATAACAAAATTATGCAAAATTGTCAATATGTGCAATGAAAAAAAGCCGACCGAAATGCAAAAAAATTCGACAAAAAATGCATAAATATTCAACATCACCTCATTTTCCCTCTCTGCATATTATAAGCAGGGAGGGGATTTTATGCCAAGTAACAGAAACAGAATAAATGCCGCATATGCGATTATCCGAGGAGGCAGCGAATATCCTGAAATCAACGGCAAGGTTATTTTTAAACAGCTTCCGAAAGGCGTTCTTGTCACTGCAAGAATTAACGGACTGCCGGATATAAAAGACGGAATGGGAATATTTGCAATGCACATACATTCCGGCGGCAGCTGCACCGGCAACGATATAGACGAATTTGCGGACGCTAAGACGCATTACAATCCGCAGACCACCAGGCATCCGTATCATGCAGGAGATCTTCCGCCGCTCTTCGGCAACCACGGCTTTGCCTATATGGAGGTTTTTACGGATAGGTTTACATTAAATGAAATCATCGGCAAAACTGTAATAATACATAACGGCGTTGATGATTTCACATCTCAACCTGCCGGAAATTCGGGTATAAAAATTGCGTGCGGTAAAATAGTAAGAGGATAAAAAACTGCGGCATGGGTTCAATCCACGCCGCAGCTTTTTCATATATTCTTAATTCTTTGAAATCATTTCCCAGAGTCCGCAGATATATGCAGCGCCCAAAGCTCTGTCATAGAGACCATAGCCCGGCATTGCCTTTTCTCCCCAAAGCATTCTGCCGTGGTCGGGACGGATAACTCCGTCAAAACCATCCTCATAAAGTGCCTTTACAACCGCCGCAAGATCGAATGAACCGTCTGCCGAAAGGTGACAAGCCTCCTCGAACTTACCCGGAGCTGTGTGCTTGAGGTTTCTTATATGAGCAAAGTGAATTCTGCCCTTTAACGCATGGACAAGATCAACAAGGTCGTTATCCGGATTGGAACCGAGCGAACCCATACAGAAGGTTACACCGTTATTCACGCTCGGAACAGCATTGAGCATCTTTAAAAGATTTTCCTTGTTTGTGATAATTCTTGAAAGACCGAACACGCTCCATGCCGGATCGTCCGGATGAATTGCCATCTTGATGCCGTACTTATCACAAGTCGGCATAATAGCCTTTAAGAAATATACAAGGTTATTAAAGAGCTTGTCTGCATCAACATCCTTATAGGCCTCAAAAAGCTCTTTAAGCTTTCCGAGTCTTTCCGGCTCCCAGCCCGGCATAACGAAACCATTTGAATTCTCGTCCATATATGCCGCGAAATTATTCGGGTCAATCTTTTCTACAATATTCTGATCGTATGCGAGAACCGTTGAACCGTCCGGACGCGGCTTTGCAAGATCTGTTCTTGTCCAGTCGAATATCGGCATGAAGTTATAGCATACGAGATTGATACCCTCCTCACCGAGATTTTCAAGCGTCTTTATGTAATTTTCTATATACATATCTCTGTCCGGTGTGCCGATTTTGATTGCATCGTGAATATTTACGCTCTCGATACCTGACAGCTCAAGACCGCCGTCTTCAATTTCCTTTTTAAGAGCCTTTATTTCGTCTCTCTCCCACAGCTCGCCTGCCTGCTTGTAATAAAGCGTGCTGATGAGGCCTTCAACATATCTTATCTGTCTTAACTGTTCCAACGTTACGCTGTCGTAGTCCTTGCCGTAATAACGCATTGTCATTTTCATGGTATTTGTCCCTCCTTAAATTATTATCTTATTTCAAAGCCTTCAAAGTTTCTCTTACCGCGCCATTGCCGCTGAGCATGGACGCGAATTTCTTCTCTATCTTCCCGCCAAGACCTGCCGCGTACAAATCAGTGCCAAAAAGAACCTCATTTGTAAGTATATCCTTTAATACGCCCTCCGCGGTTTCCGGTTTGCCAAGCTCAACGCCCGCAAGCTTATCCTGCATCGCTTCAAGCATCGGATCCGCGCTCGGTGTGAATGCTTCGCCGTTATCGTCAATCGCCATAATGTAGCGGAACCAACCTGCAATTACCGTAGGGATTGCTTCAAGCACTGACGGGTCAAGTTCTCTGCTCTTTATATATGATTTTATCGTCTCGCCGTAACGTACCGGAATTTTCTGTGATGTATCGGTTGCGATTCTCTGCGGAGCGTCCGGCATATACGGATTCGGTAGACGGTCGTTTATAACCTCATCTACAAACTCCTGCGGATCAATTATTTCAGGGTCGATTACGACCTTCATACCTTCAGCGGCAATCTTATTTACAAGATTTGAAAGCTCGCTGTCTCGCATTTCCTCCCAGATTGTTGTGTATCCGAGCAAACAGCCGAATACCGCAAGACCTGTGTGCAGCGGGTTAAGACATGTTGTAACCTTCATAGTCTCCGCCTTGTTTACCGTTTCACGCGTTGTGAGATATACGCCCGCCTTTTCAAGCGCAGGTCTGCCGTTAGGGAAATCGTTCTCGATTACAAGATACTGCGGCTTTTCCGCATTTACGAACGGCGCAATGTATGTGCCCTTGCTTGTTACAACCGGAGCCATTTCAGCAACGCCCATTTCTTCAAGCTTTGTCTGAATTTCCGCATCCGGACGCGGCGTAATCTTATCTATCATACTCCACGGGAACGAAACCGTATTTTCAAGATAGTTCAAAAATCCCGCTTCAACCTTGCCCGCTTCTGCCCATGCCTTTGCTACCGTTACAACGCCTGCTTTAAGCTTTTCGCCGTTATGTGAGCAGTTATCCATTGACACAACCGCCACAGGCGTTCCGTTTGCCTTGTATCTCTTATACAACATAGCCGCAACAATGCTCATTGTGTGCTTCGGAGCAACAGGACCTTCTTCTATATCAGCCGCAACAATACCCATAAGGTTTCCGTTAACATCAGTTACCGCATAACCCTTTTCCGTGATTGTGAAGCTCATAAGCTTTAATGACGGATTTTCGGCAATGCTGTAAAGTCTGTCATAATCCGTTGCCTTTATGCCCTCTGTAATACCTGCAAGCACCTCCGTTTCAAGAGTTGAATCCGCGCCCATAAGCACATTGAGCGTAAGGCTGTCGAACGGATTATAAATCTTATCTATAATATCAAAATCGAAGCTCTCAACGGCAACTATGCCTGTTTTCATCTCGCCTGCATTTAAAAGCGCCTGGGAAATTGAACCTATGAAGCCTCTGAAAATATTGCCCGCGCCGAAGTGAATCCACTCAGGATTTGCGGCAGTTTCTTTCCTTACAGCCTCAACGTCGAATTCAGGAAGCTTAATACCTTTTTCGAGCCATTCTTCACGGTTTTTAATTCCTTCTAATGACAGTTTCATTTTTGTTTTTCCTTTCTTGTTAATCTATTGGTAGTCTGTATTCTCCATTGCCTATCTTTTGCTTGGCCGCCTCATACAGCTCCTGATCCTCAAGGTGATTTTCCCAGAGAAGAAGCGTAAGCACTCCTCTGTCCTCAGGTGAATACAAAATCTCGCGCTGCCACTTCCAGTGCGATACATTATCGCCTATTTCTCTTACAACACCCATGAACTTCCTTACGACATACGCGGTATGCTTATAATCAGCAAAGCATTCATTATAGTAATAACCCTGCCATACATCCTTTTCCGAGCTTCGCATCGCTGTATTAGCAGCTTCAAATTCCGCTGCACTGTCGCCCAGTATCATGAATGCTCCGAAATAGTTCTTCCTTTGATATTCAGAATAAGCGTTACTAAACAGCGCGGCTCCCTTACAGCCATGATAATGGAGCTTTGCCTGCAAAAGGATCACAGAATCAAACAGATCCTTTGTTTCGCCCGTGAGCGTTTCGCTTACTTTTTCACATTCATCAAGATATTCCTCTATCGCCGGAAGTGCGTCCCTGCAAATTCCGCTGAATCGCATAATCTGACCGCTAAGATCCACATCTCCGGTGAACCATTTCATCACACCGCATGATTCGCCGTTATTTCTTATGCACATATTTGCAAGCAGTCTTGTGTTCTCTGTATAGAACTGCTCACCGGCATGCTCGTCCTCATTCGGTCCGTACACGATCATCGCTTTATGGTAATCGGCAAGACACTCCGCAATTCCGGTCTTTCCGTCATAATATTCCGCCGCAAATTCCGCGCTCTGCGCCGCGTCAGATATTTCCTCGCCATACCACTTCTTTGCAACAGCATTGAGGAAATACGCGTGGGGTCTTATATTTGAACAGTTGATTACCCAGAAATCCATCATATTCATTTTACGGACTTCATTAAGCTCGTCATTTACAAACTTAACGGAGTTCGGCAGCATCGTTATATGGTTTGCCGCCTGCAAATCGTAGAAGGAAACATGATAATATATACCGCCATGATCAACAGGCGCTTTTGGCATCGCGGATATTCTTGCCGTATGATTGGAACGACGGCGCGTGACCATCTTTCCGAAGCCGTTATCCGCACTTACCTTTATTATATTATCATCAAAGCTTACAAATCCGCCGTCAAACAGCTCCATAACCTCGCCGTAAAGGTTTGTGCAGAAAACGGGATTGGAAACCTCATGAAGTACCATCTGACGCTGCAGCTCGATTATCTCGCTTATAAGCGCGCCGCGCTTCTCATCCGTGTCATACTGCCCGCTTGTATCGCTTGCCCAGAACGGACAGTCGCCCTGACCTCTGAAGCCGAGACTCCATATGACCTTCATATCCTTCTGTTCTTCTATTGCATCTTCCCAGAGCTTGTGGAACAGCTCCTTATGTTCAAAATAGTTCGGATTAAGTCCCGGATATTCTCGTATGAACATCTCCGCGCCCAACGGCTCCGCATGATGCTGTGTTATCCACAGACCCATATCCGACGCAAGACGGCGGTGAATTCTTGAATTCTTGTCCGTGCCCGGGATCACGATATTTCCGCCGCATCTTAACAGCGCCTCAAATGCCATTCTCCACGGCTCCTCACTATCGCCGTTTATCGACCATTTAGCAATGAGAACCTCATCGTTTATGAACCAACCACGGTATTTCACCGCCGGCTTTTGCGGCTTGTACTCGCCGTTTTCAACAACTATCGAATTCGTTTTGTCAACCTTCTGATCAAGCCAGAACCAGAACGGCTTAATACCTAAAAATTTCTCGCTTATGTACAGCAATCCGTAAACAAAACCCAGCTCGTCATCTGCCGTTATTGTGAGTCTGTCGTCTGACGCGCTTATTATAAAATCCTCTTCTTCTATGCCCTTCTCTCTTACAAGAACTATTTCCTTCCCGTCCTCGGCTGATACCGAAAAGCGTTTTTTAATATCACGTTCAAGAATAGAAACGGCATTTATCACCGCTTTCCGCTCGTCATGATATGATATTTTCGTATTTATATTTAAAATCATTTATCTGAAATCCTTTCACAAAATCACTTTCATTATAGCACAACAAATAAAAATAATCTAATAATATATTGCCAAAAACATTGCATATCTTGGCGTATTATGATATAATATACAGCGAAAGGATGATTATTATGGATCGAAACATCTTACCCGAGGAGGATATTATAAATATCCTGCCCGGACATAACTATACAATAGTGCACAAGCTTAACGATAAGCCGAATACACTTGACTTCAAGCTGCATAACCATGATGATATATACGAAATCGTTTTCCTGCAGAACGGCGACTGCGAATTTGGTGTAGAGGGAAACACATATAAGGTTAACCGAAATGACATTATTTTTACGCGCCCATTTGAATTTCATCACATAATATGCTTGTCCGAAAAACCCTATGAGCGAACCATACTTTATCTCACTTCCGAATTTTTTCATGAGCACCATTGCGAGGAATTTCTCGATATCTTCGTAAACCGCGAGCTTGGAACGGGAAATATAATATCCTCGGCAATGTCTGATAACGCACTGCGTGATTCGATACAGCGTATTTACAGGCATTATACAAATAAAGCCTACAAGGCGGCTGAGGGGTGTATTTATGAATTTCTTCATCTTTTAAACAGCACCAAATCCATAGAGGATAATTCATATGCGAAAAATGAGCGTATCCGTGATATTATTATCTATATAAACAACAACCTCACAGATAGTCTCAAAATAGACGATATATCGTCCAAGTTTTTTATAGACAAATACTATCTATGCAAAAGCTTCAAAAAAAATACCGGTTACACATTGAACCGGTATATTAATTACAAGCGTATTCTTCTCGCCACTGAGCTGCACCGTCAGGGACAGACCTTGCTTCAGGCAAGTCTTAACGCGGGCTTTAACAGCTATGCGCATTTTTATAAAATGTACGTTAAAGAGACCGGCAAACCGCCTAAGTCAATGAATTAACCTACCGGTATCAGCTTGATCTTTGAGGCAGGTATTCCGGAGGCTGAGGTTATCGCGTCTGTAAGCTTTATCGCGTCATCATCGCTCAGTCCGTCTGTTTTTACTGTCGCCACCGCGGTTCCGTCATTTATGTACACGCATACATCCGAAAAACCCTTAGCTGCCGCTACATTTTCAACATTACCCTCAAGCTCTATATTCTCAGCGCACTCCACCAACCTTTCACCCGCAAGCTGCCGCGTTGCTTCGTCAACTGACTCATCCTTTGACGCTTCCTTTAATGCCTCCATTGCCGCTGCGCGTGCCGCCTCACGATTCATTTTTGCATCCGCGAAATATGCGGTATTCTCCATTGTCTGCGAAGCATTAGCCGTCTCCTCTTTTTCATCGTCATCATCATCATCGGATTCGTCCTCTGTCGCTTCGTTATTTGAAGAAACCATTTCCGATTCGCCAAGCATTTTTCCTGTCTCTACATAACTCTCGTTATCCTTTACTCGCACAGTATCCTGATACGACCAGTTAAGATATCCCGCAAGTCCTATAAGCACCACCAGTGATGCAGCAATTACTTCCTTTTTCTTCAATATCATCATCTCATCTCCATAATAATTTATTGTCCCCGCGAATAGACACACACATGGTTTGCCGCTGCTCCTGTTACGGCCACCGCAGCCTCCATTATTTTCTGTCTCACCTCCGGGTTTCCTGCGCCGTCTGCGATAACTATAACGCCGCGCACAGCCGGATATGTCTCCTTTTTCACCACCACATCACCGCCGGAGATATAGGTTCTGCCCTCGCTCTCACCGGCAAGCTCCTTTTCAGCTGTCGAAGCATAGCTTATCATTACGGATACCCTGCCCGCGCCGCCAATCTGAGATAATATTTCACTCAGCCGTTCCTCCTCTCCTTGTACATCTGTTACAGTCTCGGAAATTTCTTCTGCCTTCTTTCCTGACGGAATACTTCCCGATATCGCTATAATTACAATCCCTATTATTAATATTACAAGCATTATCCGATTATTCCGTTTTTTGAGAAACTTTTTCAGATCCATTAGTCACAATCTCCTTTGCGCCATACAGCTCTTTGAGCCTTCCGATTACTGCGTTATCAAAGCCCTTGCCGTAAATTATAATCTTATCCACTCCTGTTATTTCACCGTTGTCATTAACGCCTATCATAACATCCACAGAGCATTTTCTGCCAAACTCATTTTCCACTCTCGTTTTAATGTCCCCTTCAAGCTGCATTTCCAGCTCTTTTTTTACCTCATTGCGAAACTGTTTTTCCCCCTCGTTTGATAACACGCTCTCGTTAAAACTAAATCCCGCAAAAACATTAGTATTGGCAAGCTCCAGTATAGGTCTTCCGATGCACAGCACTACAACCAGACCCGTAACAATACCGGTATATTTTGCCCACTTGTCGGGCGAAATCATATTCACCACCGCCGCAATTATTGCCGATACGGCTATTGAGATAATATACGCTTTCATTTTATGTCCTCTCACCCTGTTGCTCTCAGTATTATACATATATTTACTACAAACAAAACAGCTGTAAGAATCACAACGCCGAAAACTGACGTTACCGCCTCACTGATACTCCAGAGCATCCCCGAAATGCGCTTGTCGGTTACAGGTTCCGCCATAGCTGCGCACAGCTTTAACAAGAGCTGCATAACTCCAAGCTTTATTACAGGCACAATGCATATTCCGCACATAATTATAATTCCCGAAACCCCTACTGCGTTTTTTATAAGACCTGCGGAGGTTGTTACGGTATCAAGCGTATCCGATAAAAATCCGCCGACCACAGGAACGAGCGAGCCTACGGCGAATTTTATTGTTTTGGCGCTCACTGCATCAAGCGATGATGCTGAAAATCCATAAATCGCATTAATACCGGTAAACAGCGTAATTACAAATGCCATAAGCCACTTCGTAATTGATTTTACTATTTTTATAAAACCGGAAATACTTGTTGTTTCCCCGATGTTCCCGGCCACTGAGAGTACGGCAGAAAATGTCATAAGCGGCACAAGACATTTTTCAATCACTATTGACATCACATAAACCGCACCCGAGAGCACAGGTTCAAATGCCGCCGCGCTAATGGATTTACAGCAGGTGAAAAGTGAAAGAATCAGCACCGGTGTGAGTTTATTCATAAACGAGGTCATATGACCCACAACTTCGGTGCCATAAGACAATGCGGTTCCAAAACAGGATAATGCAAGTCCGCTTATTACTGTGAAGAATGTAAAAAACGCTGCTCGTCCTCCCGAATTTTCGCCAAGCGATGAGTTTAGTGTCCCTACAGTTGAAGACAACAGCGCCATCACAAGTATTATTGCCGCAGTTTTTGAAAAGCTTTGTACCTCATTAAATATCTCCTTAGTAATGTTATTCAGAATATCCACAGGCTTTAGCGAAAATCCGCCCGATACTATTTCATTAGCTGTTTCATTAAACAGGTTATAGCCTTCAATTGACGGAATATTCATACTGTATTTACCACCTTTACGCACATTTCGAGAAGCGAGCGCATTACGGGCAGAGTCAGTACAAGAATGCTTATCTTTCCTGCCGCTTCAACCTTTGACGCGATAGCGCCCTCTCCGCAATCGCGCAGAATTTCTGCGGCAAACTGTGCAATATATGCAATCCCTGCCGCTCTTATACATATTACAAAATATTTAATATCAACTCCACAGCCCTCTATCATGCTTCTCAGCTCATTTATAACACCGCCTACACTGCTGACTACGCTATAGAGAATAGCAGCTGATGTTCCGAGCGCTATGAGCAGAGCAAATTCCGGCCGTTCGCGGCGCACGGTAAGAGCAAGCATACCTCCGGTAAAACCTATCGCCGCAAGTCTGATCAGTTCATTCATAAATTAAATATCCTTTTTATCGACTCAAACAGCTCACCTATTCTCTCGGTAAGTATGAAAAGCACCACGATCAAGCCTGCAATTGTTATAAGCAATGCCTGCTCGTCCCGCCCGGCACGCGAAAGAAGCTGATTAATTACCGCCACAACTATCCCGATGCCGGCTATCTGAAATATCAAGTTTATATCCATGTTTAATCACCATTTTACCAAATCATAAGAACACAGAACACTCCTGCAAGCGTACCGCACAGCCTATAGGCGCGTCCGAGCCGGTTATATTCCTCCGCTGCTCTTGCCTCGCTTTTTTTTACCAGCTCTCTTGTCCTTGCTATAGCACTTTTCTGTCCTTTTATATCGCTCATTCCAAGTTCGGAACCGAGCGACTCCACCGCAGAAATATCCTCCGGCTTTATCCCCGCTTCCGCCGCGGCCTCTTTTGCCGCCACTTCCCATGCGCGTTTTATCCCGCACTCTTTTATATGTTCTGCGCAGATACTATATAAACCATAAAGCTCCGGTTTATCCTCCATTCGTTTGAATATCCGCATAAGGTCATACTTTCCGAACGTGATCTCTGTTTCAAGTACAGATAGCGAAGTGATAAATTCCTGAAAAAAAGCATGTCGCTTTTTCAGCCTGTCAGCGGAAAGAAAGCCGTACATCGCGCACACTGCTCCTATTAACAATGAGCCTGCAAATCTAAGCATTTTCGCAAATCTCCTCTATAGTTCCTGCTCCGTTCCTTCTTGACAGGGTGACCACTACGTCAAACATATGAATAAGATTTGTTAGGTTTTTTCTTCTCATAAGCTGTTTTATGTCCCTTCCGTGAATTGACGCGATCACCGCAACACCGCTGTTCATAATGCTCCGTATTGCGTCAGCATCCTGCATTGTGCCTATTTCATCTGTTATAATAACCTCCGGCGACATAGACCTTAAAAGCATCAGCATAGCCTCAGGCTTCGGGCAATTATCAAGCACAGCCGTCATATTGCCGAGATCAAACGAACTTTTTCCTTCATACATTGCCGCTATCTCGCACCGCTCGTCTGCAACCGCTGTGCTGAAGCCCATATACGAAAGACTGCGCGTTATATCACGAAGCATCGTTGTTTTACCAGCGCATGGCGGAGATATGATAAGCGTACTTTTAACCCCATCCTCCGTTATCCGTTCCACTATAGCATCCGCCGCACCTATAACCTCATTTGCAAGACGGATATTTACCGCTGAAATATTTTTTATAAACTCAATATTCCCGTTATCAATAACGGCTGTTCCGGCAATACCAACGCGGTGTCCCCCGCTTATGGTTATGTATCCGCTGCAAATTTCATTCTTTACCGAGTACAGTGACGATTTCGTTACCCTTTCGACAAGCTCTTCCATATGTCTGTCGTTAACTATTATGGCATTTGAAGGATTGTCCGAAAACACACCATTTTTTGATAAATAATACACGCCGTCAGGGAACCTTACCGCAAACGGTTTTCCTATTATGAGACGTATTTCCTCAGCACCGCAAAGATCGATATTGCACATATATTTTCGCAGATTCACAGGTATAACATCGACCACCTCGCGGTTCGTAAGCCTGACCTCATTCATTGCTATATACATTTTGTTTCTCCATTCTATTTGTTATGTTCTATTCTATTATTGTTTGTCCGCAATTAGAACAACAAAAAACAAAGCCGCCAAATTTGGCAGCTTCGTTATTGTATGTATTTAACGCGTTATCTTACCATTTCATCTTGTGGGCCGGTTGCCTTATGAGACTTGATTACCGCACGGATTTCGTCTATGGAGCTTGCACTCATATCGCCTGCGACTGTGTTCTTAACAGCTGAAAGCGCATTTCCGACCTCAAGAGCGCGAACGATATCACGATTCTTAACAAGACCGTAAAGAACACCTGCGAGATATGCGTCACCCGAACCGATACGGTCAACAACCTCAATTTCCTTGTATGGCTTATCCTCATAGAAACGACCCTCAAAGAACATCTTTGAATTGAAGTTATGCCTTGTAGGCGAAACAACCTCACGTCGTGTTGTCGCTACAAGCCTACAGCCGTAATCACGAGCATAACCCATCATTATGTCTTCAAGAGTACCCGTTCTTCTGAGCATTCTTCTTGATGTTTCCTCTGAAACAAACAGCATATCAACAAGCGGGAAAATACTCTCAATAACAGGCTTTGCCTCCTCCTCCGACCAGAGAGCGGCTCTGTAGTTTACATCAAATGAAATAAGTGCACCTGCTTCCTTGAACTTCTTGATAACCTCAAGCGATACCTCTCTTAATTCCGGCGACAACGCAAGAGTAATTGAGCTTATATGGAATATCTTTGTTGACTCATATACCTCGGGATCAATTTCGTCAAGTCGCAGTGAAGTTATAGACGCGTCTGCGCGGTCATAGATGCATGATGACTTGCGCGGATATACTCCGCTCTCGTAATAGTAGATTCCAAGACGCTTTTCCTCCGAATGGTCATATACGATAAATTTATCGGAAACATTTCCGTAGCGAACCTTATTTCTGATAAAATGTCCCATTTTGTTATCAGGCAGCTTGGTTATAATTCCGCTCTTGAGACCAAGCATGGCCGCGCCAGATACAACGTTCAACTCCGAGCCGCCCGCATTTTTCTCAAAGGTTTCGCTCTGCGAGATCTTCTCCTTGCCCGGCGGTGAAAGTCTCAGCATGACCTCGCCCATGCCTATAAGGTCATATTTTGTATTTTCCTTGAATTCAAACATACTAACCCTCCTCGTGTTTTCATTTTATGTATATTGAATTATCTTTAATCATATCCTAATTATATACCATTTTACAAAATTATTCAAGTGTTTTTATAAATTCAATAAAATTTATAAAAACTATGCTTTTGTTTTGTGCTTTTTCACTAATTCTTGTAATTGACATTAATTATCACTTATGGTATAATGAAGAACATATTATAATCTAAAGGAGAATATTAAATGGGAATAATTGAACTGCTTCTGCTTGCGGTAGGACTTTCTATGGACGCATTCGCCGTATCGGTATGCAAAGGATTGGCAACACCTAAACTTAAATGGCGGCATATGCTGATTACCGGCGCATGGTTTGGCGGATTTCAGGCTCTTATGCCCCTTATCGGCTATATACTCGGTTCAACCTTCGCAAGCTATATAACAGCAATAGATCACTGGATTGCCTTCATTCTGCTTTCTATAATAGGTGGAAATATGATTAAAGAAGCATTTTCAGAGGATGATGAGGAACACAACGATTCATTTGCCATTAAAACGATGCTGATTATGGCTGTAGCCACTAGCATCGACGCACTTGCGGTGGGAATAACATTTGCATTTCTTATAGAATCTATAGCACACCTTATCTTTGCCATACTTTCAATAGGTTGTATAACATTTGCTCTTTCCGCAGTTGGCGTAAAAGTTGGAAATGTTTTTGGCTCAAAATATCAGTCAAAGGCCGAATTTGCCGGTGGATTGATCCTGATATTGCTCGGCGTAAAGATCCTGCTTGAAGGCTTGGGAATTATGTAAACAAAAAAATCCGAAAGAACTTTCCTTATAAAGCTCTTTCGGATTTTTTAGAGTCTACTTTATATCATCAATATTGTATGGTGTTATCTGATACACAAAATAATTCAGCCAGTTCGCATAAAGCAGATGAGCGTGCGACCGCCAGCGGACAACGGGCCGCTTTGTGGGGTCATTATTCATAAAATAATGAGCGGGGATATTAGGATTCATTCCCTTTTCCAGATCTCTGTAATACTCATTTTTGAGCGTATCGGGATCATACTCGCTGTGACCCATAACGAATATCCGCCTGCCCTTTTTAGTTGTCACTATATATATTCCGGCTTCCTGTGAATCACATAGAATTTCGAGCGCCGGAACCTTCTTTATATCCTCAGCTCTTACCTCTGTATGGCGTGAATGCGGCGCATAAAACATACTATCAAAGCCGCGCACAAGCTTAGCCGTCGTTCTGCGAACTCTGTGACGAAATACTCCTGAGCACTTTTTCTGCAGAGGATACTTCGGAATACCATAATGATAGTATAATCCCGCCTGTGCAGCCCAGCATATATGAAGCGTTGAGGTCACATGGGTTTTGCTCCATTCCATGATTTCCGTAAGCTCTTCCCAGTAATCAACCTTCTCAAATTCTATATTTTCAACCGGTGCGCCTGTTATAATAAGACCGTCATACTTCTGCGATTTTATATCGTTAAATTCCTTGTAAAACGCGGATAAATGAGCTTCTGAGGTGTTCTTTGACGTATGCGTTGACATCTGTACAAGATCAACCTCAACCTGTAGCGGTGAATTTGAAAGCAGCCGCAGAAGCTGTGTTTCCGTTTTTATTTTCTCCGGCATGAGATTTACTATAGCGATCTTTAACGGACGAATATCCTGAGATGCTGCGCGCTTCTCAGTCATAACAAAAATATTCTCCTTTGTAAGCTGTCTTGTAGCCGGAAGCTTATCGGCAATCTTTATAGGCATAACTCTCACCCCTTGCGTAAAATCTACTCATTCAGATTTATATATTATAACGCAAATCCCCGTTATTGTCAATAACAAAAAAAGATATTGCTAAAACGCTTACAATGTTGTATAATAGAGGTATATCAACGAAACGGAGATTAATATGAAAACAAAATCAGTATATATATGCAGCGAATGCGGTTACCGTTCTCCTAAATGGCTCGGTAAATGTCCCGGCTGCAGCAGCTGGAACACATTGGTTGAAACACTTGATACTTCATCAAAGCAATCGGCCGCTTCAAGACCGTCGGCTTCGATACAAAGCTCGCTTAACCGACCTCAGCAGATAAGCGAGATCAAGCGCGGACATGAATCACGCTTTTCAACCGGTATCCGCGAGCTTGACAGAGTTCTAGGCGGCGGAGTCGTTAACGGCGAGCTTATCCTTGTCGGCGGCGATCCCGGCATAGGCAAATCAACACTGCTTTTGCAGATATGTGAAAACGCCGGTAAAACAAAAAAAATCCTGTATGTATCGGGCGAGGAATCGGCGGCGCAGATCAAGATCCGCGCCGAAAGACTGCACGTAAACACAGAAAATCTTTATCTGCTTTCAGAAACGGATGTTGAAACGATTCTTGAAAATATAACCGATACAAAGCCCGATATAGTCATCATAGACTCGATCCAGACAATGCATATTGAAGGTATCCAGTCCGCCTCAGGCAGCGTGCCGCAGGTGAGGGAAACCACAAACGCGCTTATGCGAGCGGCAAAATCAATGGGAATCTCAATGTTCATTGTAGGGCATGTTACAAAGGACGGTTCACTTGCCGGTCCTAGAGTGCTCGAACATATGGTTGACTGCGTTCTCTATTTTGAAGGTGACAGACAGCTTTCGTTCCGCATATTAAGAGCGGTCAAGAATCGTTTCGGCTCGACAAACGAAATAGGTGTATTCGAAATGCGCGACATAGGTCTTGTTGAGGTTGAAAATCCGTCACAAATGCTTCTTGACGGCAGACCGGATGATATTTCCGGAAGCGCTATAATCTGCGCAATGGAGGGTACACGCGGAATACTTGCCGAGGTTCAGGCGCTTGTAACGCCGACAGGCTTCGGAAATCCACGTCGAATGAGCGCCGGAATTGATTTGAACCGCATTTTTCTGCTCGTTGCTGTTTTGGAAAAGCGTGCGAGAATGAATCTATCAAACTCGGATATTTATATAAATGTTGCGGGTGGACTGAGGATTGATGAAACCGCTGCCGATCTCGGAATATGCGCCGCAATCGCTGCCAGCCGCGCGGATGTCGTTATTCCTCCGGATATGCTGTTTATCGGAGAGGTGGGGCTTGGCGGCGAACTGAGAGCCGTTTCGCAGCTTGAAAAGCGGCTTACGGAGGCGGCAAATTTAGGCTTTAAAACAGCTGTTACACCTAAACAATCAATGCGCGGTATCAGGATACCGGACGGAATCCGTGTTTACGGAGTCAGAACAATAAGTGAAGCTATAGCTATGTTCAGAAAGGGTTGATAAAAATGAAAGAACAAATTTACACTATACCGGTCAACGAGGCATATGACAGGGACGATGAATGTCCGCTCTGCGAGCTTGAAAAGAAGCTTGAATATGACGCTGTAAAATACGCGCTCGGTGCCGCGATGATGGAACCTGATTTCAGAATTGAATCAAACGAAAAGGGCTACTGCAATCATCATTTTTCACAGATGTTTGCAGCCAAAAACAAGCTCCCTCTTGCGCTTGTTCTCGAAACGCATCTCGGTGAATTGAGGAAAAAGATCGGAGGACTTGAAAAGACCGCAAAATCCCTTGAGGCAGAAAAGGGCGGATTATTTAAAAAGAACGGTGCGGATAAGGCTATTGCCGAGATCTCAGAAATACTCGGCAAAACAGAAAAAACTTGTATGGTATGCGAAAAGGTCAACCACACAATGGAACGCTATATTGATGTTCTTCTTTATATGTGGGTAAATGATGATAAATTCAAAGAAAAATTCAATCGTTCAAGAGGCGTGTGCCTGAAGCATTTCAAATCCCTCGCCGAAGCAGCCCCGAAAAGCATAAAGGGCGAATCAGGAAAATTTATCGGTACGCTTATCAATAAGGAAATAAAAGAGCTTAACCGCATCCAGGAGGATATACATAAATTTACGCTCAAATTTGATTATCGCAACCGAGATATGGAACTTGGCGAAGCGGTTAACGCGCCGATAAGGACAATAGAAAAGATTTCCGGTTATATAACACCGTATGAGGATAATGAACAGGGATAAAGAAAAATACAGCCGCGGATACGGCTGTATTTTTTCATCAATCCTTTGAATGCGCTGCAAGATACTCCTCGAAGTTCTTGTACTCCGCTTTGTGCTGCTGCGGCTTGAAATCTGCCTTATAGGTAGCAGCAGGCTCTGTTGAAGCAGGCTTTTCAGCATTGCTGTATGATTTATATCCGCCCGCTGAATTTCTATGATCATTTCTGCCCTTGTATCTGTTTCTTCTGCCATACGGCTTCGGATTCTTCGGAGCAATTACTACCTTTCTGTATGGCTCCTGGCCTACCGAGAAGGTCGTAACCTCTTCATTATCCTGAAGATTTGAATGAATTATGCGTCTCTCATACGGGTTCATCGGTTCGAGCGCAAACTTCTTGCCTGTCTTTGCTACCTTCTGAGCAAGTCTTTCTGACAGCTTGATAAGCGCCTCTGAACGCTTTGCACGATAATTTTCCGTATCAATTGAAACCTTGATATAATCCTCTGAATTCTGATTTACAACAAGCGATGTGAGATACTGTATACTGTCAAGCGTGTCGCCGCGCTTACCTATAACAATACCCATATTCTCACCCTCGAGATTAACATTTACAGTCTCGCCGTCAAAGGATGCTGTGATTTCCACCTCAAGACCCATCGCCGAAAGAATATCATTTATAAAGTTCTTTGCATTTTCCTCCGGTTTTTCTGAGTCGTAAACCCTGCTGACCTCTTTCGGTGCATCCGCTTTCGCTTCCTGAGCGGACTCTTCTGCCGCCTCTGTAGCAGCCGGAACTGCGCCTTTTACTGATACCTTTACGATGGCTTCCTTTGAACCTAAGCCAAGAAAGCCCTTTGAAGCCTCCTGAATAATTTCAATTTCAGCTTCTTCTCTCTTAATACCCAGCTCATTAAGAGCCTCTTCTATCGCTTCATCTACGCTTTTTGCTCTTTTTTCTATGCTGGTTATTGTGTTTGGATTCGGGAACTTTGACAACTAAGCCCTCCCCTTTCTTTTCTAAATAACTGTTTAATAAAATTTGCTGCGCTATCTGAACAACTCCGCTTGCGATCCAGTAAAGACCGAGACCTGCCGGGAGAATAAGCGCGAAATAGCCTGTCATTGCAGGCATCATCCACATCATTGCCTTGCTCATTGATTTTGCCTGGTCATTGCCCTGATTCTTATCCTGACCTGACTGTCTCATTGAGATCTTGCTTTGAAGAATCGATGACAGAACTGCAAGAATCGGAATGATGAGCAAAAGAACAACGCTTAAATTTGCCGCTATGTTACCCAAATGGCTGAATGCCTCCATCGGGTTCTTTGATAAATCAAGACCCAGGAAATTGAAATCTATATGCCATTCCGGCATACTGTTAGTTTTAACTGCCCAGTTTGAAATATCGATCTGGTCATACTTTATAAGATTCTTAGTTACCGCTCCGTCTGAGAGGTACTGAGAAGCTGTTTTGCTTAATACATTTCCCGCGCCGGTGAACTTGTTCATAAGCCATGTTACCTTGTCGATATAGACAGAATCTCCGAACTTATCGTACGGGATCTGATTAAGCATATAAGTAATAGGCGTTCTGATAACCTGATATAAGGCTATGAGAATCGGCATCTGTATAAGCAGCGGCAGACAGCCGCCCGACATGCTTACGCCGTTCTCTCTGTAGACCTTCATCATCTCCTGTTGGAGTTTCGTCTGGTCATTAGCATACTTTTTCTGCAGCTCGGCTATGATCGGCTGGATCTGCTGCTGCTTTTTCATAGCTCTCTGCGATTTTATGTTTAGCGGAAGCAATAATGCCTTTATTACGATAGTAAACAGTATAATCGCAAGACCATAGTTATGAACAATATCATAAATTAACTTTATGACCCATCCAAGCGCTAAGACGATATAATGCCACATATGGTTTCCTTTCCGATGCGAGTTTACGGTACCGGATCATACCCGTGTCCGCCGAGCGGTCTGCATCTCAGAATTCTTCTGAACGCAAGCCATCCGCCCTTTAACGCACCATATTTTTCTACCGCTTCAAGCGCATACTGCGAGCAGGTCGGAATGAACCGGCAGCAGCTTCCGCCCTTTAGCGGTGATATCTGGTGTCTGTAAAATTTAATCAATAGAATCAATATTTTCTTTATCATTTTCATCTTTACCTCCCAGCAAACCAAGTGTTGAAAGCACGTATTTCATATCACGTGAGATCTGGGAATAATTTTTACCGGCAGCTCTGTTTCTCGCCACAATTATCATATCAGAAAAGCCAATGAGCCTGTCCTCAAGAAGTCTGTAGCTTTCACGCATAAGACGCTTTGCGCGGTTGCGCATAACAGCGTTGCCTAAATGCTTGCTTACCGTAAAGCCAACTCTGTTGCAGCCACGCTTATTCGGCTGCCTGTACACTACAACAAAGCCTCCGGCAGCGGACTCTCCACACGCATACAGCCTGCGGAAATCCTTGTTTAATTTAATTGTACGAGTATTTTTCAAAATCCAAACACTCCTTATTTACGGAAAAAAGAGCAGCCCGCAGCACTGATATGCCGCCTTGGATTGCTCTTTAATATCCGTTTAAATTACTTCTCTGAAGTTGTAAGGATCTTTCTGCCCTTAGCTCTTCTTGATGCAAGAACCTTTCTGCCTGACTTAGTAGCCATTCTTGCTCTGAAGCCGTGAACCTTTACTCTCTGACGCTTCTTCGGCTGAAATGTCATTTTCATACTATATACACCTCCTATAATAGTCACACAGTCCCGATTGACTGTATTCATTTCCAATGTAATTAGACACCGTTTCTATTATATCGGGCAAAAGCTGATTTGTCAAGCTTTTTTTTATTTTTTTTGAGTTTTTATCTCCAGCCTTTAGCTTCTTCATAGTCCATGATAGTCTGTCGGTTTGACTTCTCAATACTATTGAACCGTGACAGTGCAACATCCTGCGAGCTTGTATCGCCATGATACCACGGCTTGCTTTCGAAATATCGTCTGAATTCGTCTGTTGTGAAAATATATCCGTGGCGCGCATACATTTCATTAAGTATCAGCCGTATCTCATCCTTTGAATAGCCGTCAAGCTCTGAAGTTGTTATATACTTGCTGTCAGATTCATAAAGATATTCGCTTTCCGGTTCCTCTGTCGGGGCTTCCGTTCTGACAGGCTTTTCATCGTCTGACAGATCATCATCCTTCGAAGCCTTAGAATCTTTACTCTTCGCACTCTTATCAGAATCACCTTTTACCGTTTCTGTTGCCGCAGGCTCGCTATTTATTCCAAGCATATCTGAAATATCATCCCATTTCCAGATTGCTATAGCCGCAGCTGCTGCAACCACAACAGTGACTATTATGATGATAATAAGCGCCGTTTTACTTTTCTTTTCAGGTTTAATCGGCGGCTGCATATTATAGCCGTTGTTATAATTATTATAACCATTGTTGTATGTATTGTTATTATCATATATAACACCGTCACCGTAGCCACCGGAGACGTATTCCGGTGCACCTGAGACGCTGTTGCCGTTCACAGGTGCGCCGCATTCGGGGCAGAATGTATCCTCAGGGAATATTTCTGTTCCGCACTGTGCGCAATAAACCCCATCTGTTACGGAATCTGTTGCCGCAGGCTCCGGCGTAATTTCCATGCCGCAATTTGCGCAGAACACAGCCCCATTCTCTACAGGTGATCCGCAGTATTTACAATTCATTTATATGTCACATCCTTTTGCTTACAGTATTGAAAATATCAAAAATCTAGTATATACCATTTTCCATCGGATTTATAGAATATCATATCCTCAGGGTAGCTTTCTTGTTCTCCGTCTGCTTTAAATGAAAGATCTATTTCTCTAACTTCAACCTCTGAAACATTTATATCATATTCCTCCTCTATCTCCTCCTTGATATCATCAAGGTCGTCTGCATCATAATAATCCTCTGACTTCCCTTTTACCTTTATTTTGACGTTTGAAATATTTTCATCTTCACTCGGTAAATCTCCATAGTAGTATGCAATCTCTTTAGTAGTCATGTATTCTGACTTTTTAAGCTTGTCAGCTGCCTCTTTAGGCATTATTGCATCAACTACCATCTGCATATTATTGGTATTAATACCATTCGCATACTTATCCGCCGCTTGCTGCTGTGTTTGACCTTCTGTAGCTGAAGATTTGCCGAATACTACTATTAAGACAATCACAAGGGCAATAGCCGCAGCTATTCCGCCAGCTATCCCTATCAATGCCGCCTTATTCTTCTTTTTCGGCATCGGCGGCATTCCGTATGGCTGACCGAAGCCGCCGTTCTGCAGTTGATTAAATCCGTTGTTTTGCGGCGGTACCTGACTGAAGCCGTCATTCTGTACCTGGTTAAATCCATTGTTTTGTGGTCAAGTCTGACCGAATCCACCATTCTGCGACTGATTAAATCCATTGTTTTGCGGCCGAGTCTGCCCGAAGCCGCTGTTCTGTGGCTGTTGATTTAACGGTGCGCCGCAAGTTGAACAAACTTTAGCACCATCAGAATTATTGTTTCCGCATTTTGTGCAAATCATATTTGTATTCTCCTTGTTTTTCTTATTCGACTTTTATTTGTGCTACTTTCTCTCACAACATTACAATAAATAGCATTGAAGGAAAACCTTGCGGTTTTCCTTCCTTTACTAATATGTAACATCATTTAGTTGTTAAAAGCCGGAATATTATTAAAATAGCATTACATATCACTAGGTATTATATACCATTTTCCGTCTGCCTTATAGAATATCGCATCTCCGGTCGCAGTGTCCGTGCTTCCATAAGCTGTAGCTGTCATCTCTATTTCTCTCATTTCAACATCTGAAACACTTACACCCAGATTTTCCTCCGCATTTTCCTTGAATGATTCAACATCATCTTTATCAATATCCTGCTTTTCCTTTACTGTTATTTTGCAGTTTGAAACGCCTTCAAAGCTGCCTGCTCCGTACATGCTTGCAATGCTGCTCAGACTCATACCTGATTCATCTTCAAGCTTTTTAATTGCCTTGTCAGGGAGCATTGCCTTCATCACCTTCTCCATATTACCGGAGTTTATAGCTTGCGCAAGCGAATCTGCCGCCTGCTGCTGTGATGATCCTGTTGATCCTTTTGATCCTTTTGTTGATGAACATCCGCCGAACGCAACCATTAAAACAATCACAAGAGCAGCTGCTGCAACTCTTTTTATTAATGCAGCCATATTCTTCTTTTTTGTACAAATCATAATTTACATTCTCCTTTTCTATTACACTATTATTATTAATTCGGTATAATATACCAATTTATTTAAAACAGACCTGAACCAACTGGTATTATATACCACGTTAAGCCGGACTTATAGAATATCGCATCCATAGTCTCTTTGTCCGTGCTTCCATAAGCTGTAGCTGTCATCTCTATTTCTCGCACTTCAATCTTTGAAACACTTATACCCAAATTGTCCTTCATTTCTTTCTTGAATTCTTTGACATCATCTTTATCAATATCTTGCTTTCCTTTTACTTTTATTTTGCAGTTTGAAACACTATTAAAGGATCCCGCTCCGTACAGGCTTGCAATACTGCTGATGCTCATTCCTGATTCCTTTTCAAGCTTCTTGATTGCCTTGTTAGGAAGCATTGACTCTATTACTTTCTCCATATTGCCACTGTTTACAGCTTTCGCAAGCTTATTTGCTGCCTTCTGTGGTGAGCTGCCGAGTGTCAATATTAGTATAATCACAAGAGCAATAACTGCTACTAATCCTCCCGCTACTTTCATTACACCCGTGTTAGTCTTCTGCACTGGCTTCATTCCGAATGGCTGATGCTGATCAAAACCACCATTCTGCGGCGGTACCTGTCCAGAACCACCATTCTGCGGTGGTACCTGTCCAAAACCACCGTTCTGCGGCGGTACCTGCCTAAAACCACCGTTTTGAGGTGGAACCTGACCGAAGCCGCTATTCTGCGACTGTTGACCTAACGGTGCTCTGCAATTTGTGCAGAATTGCATGCCCTCAGGATTATTGTTTCCACATTTTGTACAAATCATAGTTTATACCCTCCTATTTTTTATTGTCTAAGTCGATTATAGCACAAATAAACGTAAAAGACAACTGTATTTTCAAAAAAAATCATTTTTTTACACAAAAAGCACAGTTTGTGTACTGTGCTTTTTGTGCAAACCCTATTATATCTCTTTAAAGCGGACGGTTACATTCCCATAACGGATCCAAAACTGCCTCTGCCTCCCATATTTGAGCGCTCTGTCTGCGAACCTATGATTGTTAATGAACTTTTGATAGTACCGCTTCCCTGCTCTGTACCATCGACACATACAGTATACGTTTCTCCTGTTTTTATTTTATCGGACGAATATATTATATGTCCGGCATTTTTCTTTGCGATGCGGCTGCAAATCTCAGTGCCGCTGCTGTCCCTGATTGTAATTTCAGAACCACCCACCGCGGACACATAAGCCGAAATCACATTCTGTGCTGAACTGTCTGATGGATTTTCTATCATTCCGCTTGAACCTGCGGCGATAACAGTTCCTCCGTTGATCTGGAATAACCCGTCATGGTCAATAGCAGAATCTCCTCCCGAGGTCGGACCGTCAACGGTAATAATTCCACCGTTAATAATAATCGAACCGTTTGAATCAATACCATCTCCTGATGCATTGATATAAATTGTGCCGTCATTTATTTCTATATGGTGCTCCGTGCTTACTATATCGGATTCCGCTCCAAATCTGCCCATGCCACCGGGCATTCTTTGTTCTCTTTCCCGCGGTTGATCAACTGCACCTGGTTTTTGACCGCCGCGTCCGCCCGGTCTCATTCCGCCTCTGCCTCCGTTACCTGGCATTTCGGGCTGCATTTGCATCCTGTCCGGACGCCTCTCTATCTCCGGCGATCCCATATGCATTCCGTCTGCATTTTCTTTCATCTCCGGCGGTGCTATTCCTCCTCCAAAACCGGGGTTTCCAAATCCACCGCCTCCGGCATTGAACCCATCATCACTTGCAATAACACTTATATCTCCGCCATCGATTGTCATAACCCGCTTTGTCTCTATACCTTCCGTTGACTTTTTAATATCAATAGTACCTCCGGAAATGTTAACATCCTCCATTCCCTTTATACCTTTTTTCTTCTCTGATGTAAGCGTCAGCTTTCCGCCCGATATATCAAGCTCTGAATCACATTTAACACATGTATCATTAGAATTTACGGTAATATCGCCGCCGGATATAGACATCATCCATCCAGCCTTAAGACCCTTTGAAGACTCATCCTCTGACTCATCATCGCCCGTCTCCTGCATCATGCCGCCACGCCACATACCGAAACCTTCCATATTATTTGATCCCGTAACCTCACCTGTACATGTCACATTTACCGTTCCGCCGCTTATGTTGAGAATACTCTCCGACTGGATACCATCATTTCCGCTTGTAACATTCACTGTTCCTCCGGAAATCTCGCATGTATCATTTACATGAATTCCGTCCGCAGTCGATGTAATATTGACTTTACCATTGCTTATTTCAAAACTATCCTTAACTGTTATACCGTTATGTGTGTTACCATTTATATTAAGAACACCCTTGCCTTTGATTTTGAGATCATCCTTGGCATATATAACAGCGTTCGTTTCTGATTCTTCGCTGTAATCGCCGCCGTCCGAGAGAGTGTTTGTCGTTCCCGACTTTGCTGTTATTATGCACTTATCCGCGTTCTTCACATATATAGCTGCTCCATCTCTACTGGTTATCTCACAGCCAGAAAGCTCCAGCTCAACTCTTTCATCTGTATCAACAATAATCTGATGGTTCTCACTGATACCCGTAATCGAGAATACACCGCCTTCTGTTACAGTAATAATCTTACCCTCGGCAATAACACCGCTGCCTGTAACATTACTTGTTGTTACGTTGATTGTACCCATATTATCCTGCCATGAGCTGTCTTCCTCCTGGGGAGTGTTGAGAGTAACGGTTTCTGTATCGCCGTTCCAATTAACATCAAGCCCGAATATTTCACCTACAGCTCTTAACGGTATCATAGTTCTTCCGTCTATAAGCTGTATAACCTCGTTTGCTGTTATTGTCTGAACCGTCTCGTCATTCTTTGTCTCGGAAATTTCGTCGCTGCCGATTGTCATTCTATATGTTTTTGCCTTTTTACGGGCATATACCGTCTGAGTTTCGGCATCCCATTTAACATTTGTGCCAAGAGCCTCAAAAACAGCTCTCATAGGAACCAAAACTGTTCCGTTCATATTAATCGGCTCTGTATCAAATTCTATTTCCTGTCCGTCATATATAATGGTCGTACCGCTGCTGCCGGATGCTACATTGCCGCTTTTAGCAAATGAGCATGAGGCTGTACTCATCATCACTGTTGATGTAAGCAATGCACACAATATTTCTCGTTTCATTTATGTTCGCCTCCGTTTATTCTCAACTATAAGCTTTTTATGAGTGTAGTATAATATAATTAGCTTAAATGAACCTTAAAAATCTCAACAGGAACCACAAAAATTTCACCTGAGGGCTTGACAAACAGCTTAAATACTGGTATAATAACTACCGTGTTCGAGTGACACGCTGGTGTAGCACAGAGGTAGTGCACTTCATTGGTAATGAAGAGGTCGGCGGTTCGATTCCGCTCACCAGCTCCAAAAAAATGGCTTAACCACGCGGTTTTAAGCCATTTTTTCTTTTGCAGAAAGCCCTACAAAATCGCAACTGACTGAATTTTGACTGAATTTTTATTTGACTTTTTTA
>JAFLUC010000120.1 GCA_022509005.1 Oscillospiraceae bacterium
ACGGCGCTGTTACGATCCGCGAAAGAGACACAATGGAGCAGACAAGAGTCAAGATCGAAGACCTCGAAGCTTATCTTGACGAAAAGCTCGCATTCTAAAAAGCAAAGGGATAGAGATAAGACTGTAAAATGTTTTATCTCTTTTTCTTAAGGAAGGTACTTTAGTATGGAAAATTTAGTAAAATTAGTAAACAGACTAAGGGAATATGAAAATGAAACCAACTGGTTTGAATTTAAGCATAACAATTACAACGAAGAAATGATAAACGCGTTGTTGTGCTCATAATATATAAAGCAACCAATCAAACGGTTACGTTCAAAAAGGTTGACTATATAAGAGTTGGGAGTTACACCAAAAAATTGAGTGAGTATCCGCAAATGCAAGCACAGTTATGGGACAAAATCAGAAACAATCGTTTTGAAGAACAGTATGCAAAACAGGATTTGTCTGCGTCAGAAGCTATACAATTATTAGATTTTTCCGTATATTTCAATATTAAGAAAGAACCTATTCCCGCTGAATTAAACGGCATTATTCATTATCTTACAGAAGAAGATATTTTAGTAAAACAAGATAATGGTATGTATGCTATCACAAATATGGGAGCGATTTTATTTGCAAAAAGATTATCTGATTTTCCAAGATTAGAAAGAAAGGCTGTCAGAGTAGTACAATATAAGGATAACAGCAGACTTGAAATGTTGAAGGAGAAGGTCGGTAATAAAGGTTATGCTATTGGAATTGATGGATTGTTGGAATTTATAGAAGCCTTGCTGCCATCAAAAGAAATTATTGATGGCGCAGTGCGCCGCAAACAGTCATCCTATCCTTCAATCGCTTTAAGAGAGGCTATTGCAAATGCTTTGATTCATCAGGATTTCTCAGTTACAGGAACAGGTGTAGTTATAGAAATTTTTAATAATAGAATTGAAATTACAAATCCAGGAATCCCTCTTGTTGATGTTGCAAGAATAATAGACAATCCGCCTAAATCAAGAAATGAAAAGCTGGCCTCTTTAATGAGAAGACTCGGTATGTGCGAAGAACTTGGCACCGGATGGGATAAGATTGTAATATCCTGTGAGCTTCAGCAGCTGCCTACACCTAATATCAGGATTTATGAAGAAAATACTAAAGTAACTCTGTTTTCCAAGAAAGACTTTTTTGATTTATCGCCTGATGATAAGCTTTGGTCATGTTATATGCATGCTTGTATAAAATATATTCAGAGTGAGTTTTTGACCAATGGCTCTTTAAGAGAAAGATTTGGCTTAGAGGTTTCTTCTTCTGCAAGCATATCAAGACTTATTAAAGACGCTTGCGAAAAGAAATATATTAAAAAATTAGAGGATACTGCACCTAAACATACAAAGTATGTACCGATATGGGCATAATTTAACTTGCCGGTAACTTGCAGAAACAAAAACAGATAAGCAAATAAACGCAATATATGTACAAAATAATATATTAAATACTATATATTGTGCTTACTTAACTTGCCGGTAACTTGCAGAAACAAAGTCACAAAGCATGAGCAGGGCTCAATGCCCTGCTCATGCTTATATTATTCATTTCACAAAAAATGTCACAGCGCTGTAGTTATCGGAGCCCTCGGGCGCTTTTTTTCGACGTTCCTCTATAAGCCGCGAAACCCAGTCGCGCGGGGTCTTAACGCCCTTTAATGATTCCTCCATGAAATCCTCTGTAACGTATTCCCATAATCCGTCAGTGCAGAGCAGGAACTTATCGCGTCCGCCAAGCTTTATAGGATCTGAGACCACGGCATTAAATCCGGTTCCATCGCCGAGGCGGTGCAGCACGTTCTTTCTGGCGGGATTATTGCGTATCTCGCTGTACCTCAGCTTTCCATCCAAAAACGCGGCAAACGCGCCGGTCTGGTCGTCTGATACCTCCTGTATCAAACGCCCGCTGATCCTGTATATACGGCAGTCGCCGCAATACGCCATTACCGCGCTTTTTTTATCCGCGACAACCACAACGACCGAGGCGGCTATATCGGACATGTTCTCGTTCGATTTTTTTAATTCCTCTATCGCATTATTTGCTGCCTCCATATATGACAGAGCGGCATTTTTTGAAACCTCCGCATTGGAGCTGAAAGCTCGCAGAATCGTATCGACCGCCACGCCTGACGCTATAGCTCCGCTGCCGTATGCGCCTGTGCCGTCAGCCTCAGCCATACAGCATACGCCGCCGACCGTAATCCGTCCGACTGCGTCCTCATTCTTGTCGCGTCCGCCTTTTGAGGTTATTGATGCTATTCTCATCTCTTAGAATACCTCTATTTCACTAATCGCAATATCCAGCCAATCTCCATATATACTATCGTCAACATGAATCTGGATATATGAAGTATCTACAGGAATGTCAAATCTTATTTCCTGCATTTCTCTGTACGCATCGGTACTGAGCGATTGCGTTTTCGAACCGCCCTCATAGGATACGGTGACCTGAGTAATACGTCTGTTTCTCTTGTATGTTTCAGTTGATTTGCAATAGCCGTTTGTCATTCTTATACCGCTTACATGCTGCTTTGTTTCCGCTCTTAATGTATATGTAGGCGTAAGCTCAATGCTTCTGTTCGACGACCATGCTGTTGTCATATCCCCGTCTATTGCATAGCTCGGGTAATAATACATATCTCCTGCGGCCGCGTGGTCAACGCCGCGTGTTGAAGATGCCTCATAGCTCGTGAACACGGGTGCGGGCGGTACCGTCGGCTCAGGTGTTTTTTCCTCCTTCGCCTTTTGTGTCGGCTTTTCCGTCTTTTTATCGCTATCCTTATCTTCGCTTCCGTCCTTTGATTTGCTTACCGAATCGGATTCTGTTGTTTCCTCGGAATCCCCGGAAAAGAATATATTATATGCTGCGAACCCTGCACCTGCAGCAAGCCCCAGCGAGCATATTATTATAATTATGACCATCGGCAGTCTTGACTTTTTTTTCTGTGGCTGCGGATACTGTCCGTACTGCCCATACTGCTGCCCTGTATAGCCCTGACCATACTGTCCATACTGCTGCTGATCGTAGCCCTGACCATACTGCCCGTACTGCTGCTGATCGTAGCCCTGACCATACTGCCCGTATTGCTGCTGATCGTAGCCCTGACCATACTGTCCGTACTGATCTACACTTCCGTCATACTGCCCATACTGATCTGTACTGCCGTCATATTGTCCATACTGCTCGGCACCGCCTTGGTTAAATGCGCCGTATGATGCGGCATTTTTTCCATGCTTCTTATCATTATTTGTCTGTCCGGTTTCAAAATTGTTATTATTCTCGTCCATAATATTTACCCTCCGTTCCGGTAACAAATTATCGTACTTTGTATATTATATCAAAGAATTATGGTTTTGTCGATACCTTTTTTAGCGATTTAATTAAGTTTTACTTGAACAATTATTTATGTTGTGATAATATATTAGTATAAACTTTCGGAGGACTAATATGGATTACAATAAAATAAGACAAGCTGAAAAGGAATTTCAGAACGGAGAAAAAAAATCATTGGGATTCATACAGCAAAACAAAAAACTTTTGATTATATGCGCAGCTGTGGTAGTCGCGGCGGGTGTTGCAGGCGCGGCAATCGCTGCGCTTATCCCGAAAAATCGCGATAAGACATCTGATAATACGCCGAATAAGCCCGCAGCGGAGCTTGCTTCCGGCGTTGAAGAAAGCGAGACCCCGCCCGAGGATGAGCAGCAGGAACCGCAAGAGGAGCAGACAGAGGAGCCCATTCCCACAGAGGCGCCGACCGAGATACCGCGGCGCGGAACGGCGCAGGCGATCCCGGATGATGTAAAAGCGCAGATGGCAGGAAAATCAATGCCCTCGGGCGCATCGGTAACGTATGATCAGCTTTCATATCTTACCATTCCGATCTACGACTTCAATTATAACGTAACGGAGGGACATCTTGTAGTAAGCAAAACTCTCGCGGAAGAGGTTCTTGATATATTCGCCGAGCTTTTTGATATTAAATATCCTATACAGGAAATGTCGCTTATAGACAAATATAACGCCGACGACTACACATCGATCGAGCATAATAACACCTCAAGCTTCTGCTACAGACTCTCGACCGGCGGCTCGGGCAAGCTTTCGATGCACGCCTACGGCAGAGCGATCGACATCAATCCGCAGATCAACCCGTATGTAAGCGGAAACGGAACGGGCGCGCACGAGAACGCGCGCGAATACTGGTCGCGTGATGTAAGCCGGTGGACATCAGATATTGCAAAGGCAGCATACATAGGGCCCGGCACAAAGATCTATCAGATCTTCACCTCCCGCGGCTGGACCTGGGGCGGAAACTGGTCAAGCTACAGGGATTATCAGCATTTTGAGAAATAAATTTTTTGAATAACAACATAATTTTAGATTATGCTGTTATTCATTTTGCTTTGCAATTGAAAATTCTACACCTTAAAGCACAAAAAGTAGAGAAAACTATTGTCAATTATGGCATAATGAAATCACGGCACAAGAGAGATGGGAAAATCATAGCACACGCGAGGCGGGGAAAATTAAAGAGCGGAGGGATGGCATGAACGGTTTAACAGAAGGAATTCAGAATGCGATACAGTATATTGAGGATAATCTCACAGAGGAACTTAATATTGACAACATTGCGATGAATGCTTATATATCGTCATTCCATTTTCAGCGGATATTCAGTGCTCTTTGCGGATTTACAGTAGGCGAATATATACGAAGCAGGCGGCTTACCGCTGCAGCGCAGGAACTATCCCTGTCTGACTCTAAGGTTATTGATATCGCCCTGAAATATGGCTATGAATCCCATGACAGCTTTACCCGTGCCTTTACGAAATTTCATGGGGTTTCTCCTTCAGCTGCAAAGGAAAAGGGTGTGCATCTCAAATCATTTGCGCCGTTAAAAATCAAATTAACATTGGAGGGTGGTACTATTATGGAGTACAAAATTGTTGAAAAGGCCGCATTTACGGTAATTGGAAAATCAAGACGTTTTCTGTTTGAAAATTCATATCAGGAAATCCCGAAGTTCTGGCAGGAGCATATGAACAGTCCCGAAGCGGCAAAGATCATGGGAATGTACGGGCTTTGCATTGGCTCCGAAGAGAAGGATTTTGAGTATTATATTGCGGATGATTATTGCCCGCAAAAAGATATCCCTGATGGGTATGTGACACAGACACTGCCTGCCGGAACATGGGCAGTATTCCCGTGCAGAGGACCTATGGTTGAAACGCT
>JAFLUC010000121.1 GCA_022509005.1 Oscillospiraceae bacterium
CTCGTTACATTCTTTTTTTCAATCACTCCGACTATGAGCCGCCGTAGCTGCGACTTTATTTTTATGCAGGCGGGATGCTCCTCATTAGAGCCACACGGTAAGCCTTTCGGACGATGCCCCGTGAAACAGACGGTAAATCCCATGATTTTTTCCCTCCGATTTCCTTTGTAATTCTCCGTCAATCCACATAAAATTGGCTTAAAATCAAGCATTTTCGGATAAAATAAAAAAAGTCTTAAAATAACTTAATTTAAGGCTTTTATCACAAAACTACGTTATTTACTTGTTTTCTTAATCATTGACGGTTTAATCTGACTGTTTATCAAACAGATTTCCTAACCGTTCAATCTCTTTTTTCTTATGTTCCTCCAGTGAATGAGCATATAGATTCAGCGTTATTCCTACAGATGAATGACCTAAAATCTCGCTTAGAGTTTTCGGATCAACACCTATCTCAAGCGCACGAGTTGCAAATGTGTGTCGGGTACAATGATAACCCATATCAGGCAATCCAGCAAGTTTCAACAGCTTTTTAAAGCGGCGGGTGTATGTTCTCGGCTCAATAAATTTACCGTTGCGGTTTATGACAAATCCCTCATTATGCTGTAATGGGATGAGTAGCTCTATCAGGAATTTCGGCAGCGGTATTTCACGGTGCGATGAAAGACTTTTCGGCTCGGCAAAATTGATTTTCGTCTTGCTGTCACTGTTCTCGTTTTCAATCCTTTGCAGCGTTTCCCGGATGTATATAACACCTTTATCAAGATTTACATTCTGCCACTGCAAGGCGCATAATTCACCGATACGTATTCCGGTGTAAAGACTTATCAGTACACCTATATCATTCGGATCATTCCGCTGTCGTATTACGTTTTCAAGAGCCTTCTGCTCGTCCTTACTTAAAGCCTTAACCTGACTGCTGCGGCTTTTCGGCAGCTTTATAGACTGATAAAATCCGCTCACTAAATTCTTTTCTTCCGCACTCTCAAGCGCAGATTTAAGCAGCGCATATACTCCCTTGACTGTGGAGGGCTTGTATTTTTGGGCCAAATCGTCTATAAACTGCTGCAAAATATCCTTATTCAAGGTTTTCAGCTTCAGCCTGCCGATAGCAGGATTGATATGATTTTTAATTCTTGATTTGTATATCATCAGTGTTGATGCTTTTATCTGTCCTTTTTGAGCAATCCACTTTTCAAGCCACTTTGAGAGCGTCATGCCGGACGATACGACAATCTTATCATTTTTAGCGTTCGCTTTGAGATAGGTAAGTTTTTCTTTGACCTCAGAATATGTTCGCCCATATACATATCCCTGTTTCGCTTTGCCGGATACATCATAGCCTCTGATGTATCTGCCCTCCCATCTTCCGTCCTTACGCTTGTAAATATTTTCACCTTTTCGTGCCAATTAACCTCACTCCTTTGACTAAAAATTTGACGGTTATTATCCTCTTTATAAGAATAACTTCGTCTTAAATAATTGACTTTGCCAAGTATATATGATATAATATCTGACATAGCATTTCTATTGGCTAAATACAAAAAATCCGCATAAAACCTATGTTTTTCATCTGTTTTATTACGGAGTCATAATTTAAGTTATTTTATGAAAAGGCTATCAGGACAACTCCCGATAGCCTTTCATTTATTATTCTTCTTGTGATTGTACAGTTTGTAATTGTACTGTTTGTGCATCGAGTAACAGCCTTCGTGCCACAGTGAACTTCGCCATATCTACCGCCGGAATATCCTGATAGCAAATATCCAGCGCAAACTGTTCATCAGGATTGAACGATGGATTTACTGATTGATAAATCAGTATGTACGCCTGCTTAACCGCCTCATCATAATCCATGCCGTTTTCAACCTCTGATATAAGGTCTGCAAGAAGAACTTTTAATTCTTCCTCTGCCTGCTGATATACCTCCGGTCTTAACTGCATATCGCGCATGGTGCGTATTGCGTTCTTTGCTATCGGTGACAATATCCCATAGCCATAACCGCATGTTTTATCTGCATTAACCGCCTCTCGGATACGCGTGTTTGCGCTTGATGCTGCAAGTCCGTAACCTAAACCGTTCTCTACTTCGTCGAGAATATCGCCGATCATATCTTCAACGATTTGCACCGCTTCCAGAGTAGCACTTGCCGGCATAGATTCTCTCGGTATCTCCGCTGCATTTGCTGTCAGAGCTGACAATGATAACATTGACGCAAGAATTACTGTAATAACTTTTGATTTTTTCATAATGAACCTCCTCATCTCTCAAAAATATCTCATAAAATATCTTTCATATATAACACTTTTCAAACCTGAAAAATGTTGCACTTTTTTAAAATTTTTTACTAAAACTTTTTTGATAAAGACGGTTTCATGATGTATAATGATCGGCTCATTTAGAGTTAAACTGCTCTATATCACTGTCATGACTGTATATAAACACACCATTATTTTCCCATGTGTGATGTGTCAGAAGAATATAATAATCAACCGTCTGTGCCTGCATTATCTTAAAGCTGTCATTCATAGGTGATGCGAGCCAGCCGTTTACCTTCTCATCATTGTAGCAATCTCCGAGTCCAATGCAATGCCCGAATTCATGGGCGGCTGTTGCCATATATTCCTTGTATGAATAGAATATACCTGACACACTCCGTCCGTCTCCGGAATAGATATGTATTTCTCTTAGATCATCTCCTACTAACGCATATGAATAACAGCTTGTATCATGTACGATATTAAACTGAACTGATATTTTCTTTTGATTACTGTCTGCATCCAGCCTTTCAAGATGGACATTGACAGGCTTGCCGTCATATTCACCCTCCCAACACTCTTTTATCGCTCTCGGAAATGCTTTCTCATATGTTATCTGAGTGCGTGGAATTACATATTCAGCTGCCTTTCCCTCCATGCTGTATCTTGCGTATATATCTATGCTATTATCGGTCTCAATTACATTCACCGCTCTGCCGTCCAGATATGGCGATAAATCTTCCGCATAGCATATTGTTTGGCATAACAGCATTAACGCTGCTATGCCCGACATAATCTTTTGTGTCATAATTCTTTATTCCTTTCCTTTTGTGTCTGATTACCGTTTTGCTTTGCCAGTACCGCCTTATGCATATTTATCCGACCTAATAACGATGATCTCTTTACTGTAGGCTGTTTGGGTATATGCACATTGGATTTATCCATAACGCTGTCCGCATAAGCAGCTACAGGCTGATACGCCGGAACAGACGGCATATTAAATGATACAGGCTCATTTCCGATAAGCGGATGAGTTGCATCAACGTCAATTCCATTATCCGGCTGCTCTATTGTTTGTTTATCACCGCTATCAAGAGCAAGCAGTCTCTCAAGCTCTACCAGCCTTGCGGTCTTTTGCTGTAATTCAGCCTCCTGTGGGAACGGTTTACCAACTTCCTTTTTTGCATTTTCAAGCTGTATTTCAAGGTTTTCAAGATTTGCTCTGCTGTTATTAAGCATAACCCCCGCATTTTTCAGTGCGTTATTAATTCGCAATATATTTCCATTCTCGTCTTTGCCCAATTCTGCTGTATATTCCTGATTACGCTTCAAGGTCAGATAATATGTATTTTTAAAGGAATCATACTTTACCGACATAACAAAGCCCATATATTTACCAATACTGTGACTCTCCCCTATCTTCATGAGCGAACACGCTTGAAGTAAAGCTTTTCCGGCATCCTCTTTTTTTGTGTACTCGTGTCCCATAATGGTCATGGGTGCAAACTCGCCCTCCGGCGGCTTCTGCACTTCAAGATATGCCACATCCTTTGCATACCGTTCAACAACGCCTTGCATTTCAGCAATCTTTTTCGGGAAATGCTTATGAATACTATCTTGTAAGGCATACTCCGTATTCGTATGGCTTGCCTTTAAAACTTTCAGCTTTGCAACCTCAATATCTAAATCCATTTTTTCTTTTATTCTCGGATCGCCCGCACAAAGCGCCTTGACCTCAGCATAAGAAAGCGTTGCTTCATCGGCATCTTCACAGCTTCTTACCGGAGATTTTGATGTCATTATCTGTGATATGAACCTTTGTTTATTTTCCAGCGTCTGCCACAAATAACTATCAAAAGTACCATTTGTGACATATCTGAAAATATCAACCTCCGGATTTTCATTGCCCTGCCGCACTATACGACCGCTCCGCTGCTGAAGATCCGCCGGCCGCCAAGGTGCATCCAAGTCATGCAGCGCAATGAGCTTATCCTGTACGTTCATTCCGGCTCCGCATTTTGAAGTAGAACCTATCATTATACGCACTGTGCCTTTTCGCAGCTTCGCAAAAAGGTCTTTTTTCTGCGGTTCGGTCTTTGCTTCATGAATAAAAACAATTTCCTCTTTAGGCACTCCTCTTGCTACAAGCTTTTCTCTTATGTCATCGTAAAGATTAAAGCTGCCGTCCGACTTCGGTGTGCTGAAATCACAGAATATTAATTGTGTACTCCTCTGTTCGGCTGTATCTCGCCATATTTTGAATACATTATCAATACAAAGATTAACCTTTGTCTGAGGTTCATCTGCCGCCATAGGATTCATCAGTCTTGCATCAAGTCCGATTTTCCGTCCGTCATTTGTGACACAAAGCATATTATCTTTATCCGGTGTTACAAGTTTTTCATGTATTTTCCGTGCTCTTTCCGAAAGTCCGTCAACCATAGCTTTCTGCATTTCCGTAGGCTCTGCAACTATATTATGATAATGTGCTTCTGGAGTTGGTAGATTAAGTACATCCGCTGTCTTTATATCAGCACATTCTTTAAAAGCAGACATAAGCTCCGGTAGGTTATAAAAGCGGGCAAAACGGGTACGGCTTCTGTAACCTTTTCCCTCCGGCGCAAGCTCATTCTGCGTTACAGTTTCGCCAAAATTTGCTGCCCATGAATCAAAGTGCTGCCATCCCATCTCTTTAAGGGTATGGTCTTGCAGATACTTCATCATTGTGTAGACCTCTACCATTGAATTACTAACAGGCGTTCCTATTTACACACTGTAACAATAAACATAAAGCCGATTTTGCATCAAAAAAGCCCTCAATCGTTACTAATGTAGATTGAGGGCTTTCCACTTATGCAATACTTCTCTGTTTTTTATTCCTGTTATCGCTCGTGCAAAGCGATATCTCTTATATGTTCTGTGTTGATTCAGAAACAAATAAAGGATAACTTGAAATTATGTGTATTACTCTTTAGCAGAATTCAATATTT
>JAFLUC010000122.1 GCA_022509005.1 Oscillospiraceae bacterium
ATTTCCGTCATCGTCCTTATCAAACTGTGTGAATACGAGGTTCCATACCTCCATGAATCGGTCACAGTCACAGCCTACGGCACATGTCGGGCTGCCGCAGCCGTACTCTTCGCCGCGGTCAAAATAAATCTCCGAGCACGGACCGCACGGACCTGTGCCATGCTCCCAGAAGTTGTCCTCCTTGCCGAGCTTTACGATGCGGTCTGCCGCAACGCCGACCTCGTTTATCCATATATCTCTCGCTTCATTATCATCCTGATAAATCGAAACCCAGAGCTTTTCCACCGGGATTTCCATTACCTTTGTAAAGAACTCCCATGCCCATGCCGTCGCTTCACGCTTGAAGTAGTCGCCGAACGAGAAGTTACCGAGCATCTCAAAAAATGTGCCGTGACGAGCCGTGTGACCTACATTTTCTATGTCGCCGGTTCTTATGCACTTCTGGCATGTTGTAACTCTGTGACGCGGCGGGATCTCAGCGCCTGTGAACCACTTCTTCATCGGCGCCATACCCGAATTTATAAGTAACAGGCTTGCATCATTCTTCGGAACGAGTGAGAACGATCCGAGACGCAAACAGCCCTTTGTCTCAAAAAAGCTAAGGAATTTCTCACGAATTTCATTAACTCCCATGTATTTCATATCTGATTCTTCCTTTCTGTTGCATTTGCGAAGCAAATCCGCAAAGAATGCGAAGGGCTCGATGCCCTGAGCATTCTTCCTTTCTTTATTTCACATTAGAAATATACCAACTTATATTATATACCAAAGTTAATGTTCATGTCAAGCATTAATTTGCTTTTTTCCTACTTGACTAAACGATTATTTTGGTGTATAATAATACTATTAAAAATATTGGTAAAATGCCAATGAAATCTGAAAGGAGTTTTACAATGAAAATTGCTTTAATTAACGAAAACAGTCAGGCTGCAAAGAACAGCATTATCGAGGCTACACTTAAAAAGGTTGTTGAGCCGCTCGGACATACAGTTGACAACTATGGTATGTATACGGCAGAGGATGAGGCTCAGCTTACATACGTACAGATCGGTATACTCGCATCAATCCTTCTTAACTCAGGCGCTGCTGATCTTGTAATCACGGGCTGCGGCACAGGTGAGGGCGCTTGCCTTGCTTGTAACTCATTCCCGGGCGTACTCTGCGGACATGTTGTTGATCCGACAGACGCTTATCAGTTCACACAGGTAAACAACGGAAACTGTATCGCTATGCCTTTTGCTAAGGGCTGGGGCTGGGGTGCTGAATTAAACCTCCAGTACGTATTTGAAAAGCTCTTCGTTGAGGAGTGGGGCGGCGGTTATCCGAAGGAGAGAGCTGTTCCGGAGCAGAGAAACGCAAAGATTCTTAACGAAGTTAAGAAGGTTACACACCGCGACCTCCTCGATATCCTTCCGGCTCTTGACCAGGATCTTGTAAAGGGTGCTGTTGCAGGCGCTAAGTTCAAGGAGCTGTTCTTCGCTAACGCTAAGTGCGATAAAATAAAAGCTTATATTGAAACTTTAGTAGGCTAATTAAAAAAGAGTAGAAATAGGCTGTATCTATAAGATACAGCCTATTTTAAGTGAAGAGGGATTAAGTATGACACTTTCACAGATTATAGAAAGTATAAAGCCGGCCGATAAGGAAATCTTTGAGGCATCAAAAAGAAAATGGCTTACGGTTGCCAAGCCTCTTTACAGTCTCGGACGTCTTGAAACGCTTATTTCGCAGATTGCGGCGATTACGCGGGATATAGATGTGAAAACTGATAAAAAAGCGCTTGTTATCATGTGCGCCGATAATGGCGTCGTTTCGGAAGGAGTAACGCAGTGCGGACAGGGGATCACCGCAATGGTTACAGGTAATTTTATAAAAAGGAAAGCGTGTGTCAGTATTATGGCAGAATATGCCGGATGTGATTTGTTTCCTGTGGATATAGGTGTAGCTGAGGATGTTCCTGGTGTGAGTGTATCGGAGAAAAAAATCAGATACGGAACAGATAATATAGCAAACGGTCCCGCAATGACGCGTGAGGAAGCAGTGCGAGCGGTTGAAACGGGAATAGAAACGGTAAGAGAGCTTAAAGAGAAAGGCTATCAGCTTATTGCTACGGGTGAGATGGGTATTGGCAATACAACTACCTCATCAGCTGTTACGACAGTATTACTTGATAAATCTCCCGAGGAGGTAACGGGAAGAGGTGCCGGACTTTCCTCCGAAGGACTGGAAAAGAAAATAAAAACAATAAAAAGAGCAATCGAAATAAATAAGCCCGATAAAAATGATATTATTAATGTAATAACCCGCGTAGGAGGGCTTGACCTTGCCGGATTATGCGGAGTTTTCTTAGGCGGAGCAGCCTATCATGTGCCTGTTATTATAGATGGTTTTATATCCGCAGCAGCGGCGTTGTGCGCAAAGAGATTGTGTCCTGACACCTGTGATTATATGATTCCTTCGCATGTTTCTGCGGAGCCTGCCGGGAAATTGGTTCTCGAAGCTTTAGACCTGATGCCGTATATTGACTGCGGAATGTTCCTCGGTGAGGGGAGCGGAGCGGTTGCGCTTATGCCGATTATAGACATGGCATCAGGTGTGTACCGTGATATGACTACCTTTGACGAGTGGACGGAGCACGAGGCATACAGAGAGCTTATGTGATTTTGAGTATTTTGAGTTTTTAGATATGTTCTATTGACGTATAGGGAAATGTATGATAAAATACCATAGCATAATACAAAATAAGAGAGGAAAACGGATGAATACACTATTTATAGATAACAGAATGGGTATATCGGGCGCAAAGCTTCTCGGTGCGCTTCTTGATATGATGGAAGCACCGGAAACTTTCATAAGGCGTTTTAACGATATGGGTTTTAAGGGTGTAAAACTGGAAAAACACGCAGAGGCTTTAAAAGGTATTACGGGCTCAAAAGTAGAATTTATAAGAGTCAGCTCGAATATTGAGGAAGAATATTATGAATATGAAGCCGACGATGATCAGGAGAAAGAGGACAAAGGACGAAGAAGTTTGTTTTCACGAAGAAGGCAGGAGACCTCGGAAGGCAATAGTCACCGCAGTTCATCAAGACATCGCAGGCTCAATGATGTAAAGGCTATTATTGACGATTTGCCGCTCAGCGGAAAGATCAGAAAAAGAGCAATAAATATATATGAAAGAATTGCGGCAGCTTCAGCTGCGGCAAACAAATTGGATATAAATGAGCTTAAGCTCCACAGAACCGGTTCCCGTGACGTAATTGCGTCAGTTGTCGGGGTATGTATGATCATGGACGAGCTGGAGCCTGAAAGTGTTGTTGCATCGCCGATTGCTACGGGTACGGGCTATGCAAATACCTATCGCGGAATAATGCCTATTCCGATCCCGGCGCTGCAGAATATACTTGAACAGACTCCGTATTCATCGGGTAAGGAGGAAGGTGAAATATGTACGCTTGAGGGCGCGGCAATTCTGCGCGAATATGTTGATAAGTTCTCGGATATGCCGGAGATCGTCGTTATAAAGTCGGGAGCGGGCTTTGGTAACAGAGAATTCAGGACAGGAGTAAACTGCACAAGAGTATTTATTGGACAGGTAGTTGCGACTGCCGCGAATTCCTCGGTAACAGAGCTGGAAGCGTCTCTTTTTGATGACAGTGCAGAGGCTTTAAAGCTTACCGGTGAAAAGCTTGCTGCCTGCGGAGCGATCGAAGCATTTACTTTGCCGATATCCATGCTCACCGGCGGAACGGGAATACTTCTCCGATGCATATGCCCCAATGAACGCGCGGATGAGGCGGCAGGTGAAATATTGAGAAATACCTCTGCGAGATCTGTAAGACGCGCAGTGACCGCGGCATATGATACAGAAAGCGTGATTGATAAGATTACAACCTCTGTTGGCGAAATAAGGGTTTTAAAGACAACCGGATTCGGAGTTACCAAGACAAAGCCTTTAGCTGAAGATGTTGCAAAGGTGGCGCGGGAACGAAATATCAGCATCCTGCAGGCATATGAGATGATAATTAAAGAAATATAACATGAAAATTTTGATAAAAAATGCTTGACTTAATTATGGATAAGTTGTATAATAGCGATATGTGTTATTAAAACGGTGGGTAATATTAACAATTATTACTTACTATAAAAGAAAGGAATGTTAACGCAAATGAGAAAAAAAAGTATTGTAACTTTTTGTTTCGTTGTTGTCGTAGCAATATTGCTTAACCTTGTTGCGTTTTGCGGACTTCCGGGTTCGTTAAAATCCAAGTTCGGCGGTATGTTTGATGACAAGACGGGTATCAGACAGGGCATTGACCTCAGAGGCGGTTCAGTAATCACCTTTGCGGCGCCTGAGGGTTCGAACCCGACAAATGACGAAATGGAAACAGTAAAATCCATCTATGAAACACGTCTTAATGCTGCAGGCTATACCGAGACGCGTATTGCAATAGGTGAAGGCGGACAGATCACTATTGAGATTCCGACAGGAACTGCTCCGTCAAAAACGGAAGCTGAAGTGGTAACAGCTGCGCCTGCTGCTACTGAGGAAGCAGATGCAGCTGATGAGACAGCTTCAGATGCTCCTGAAGCAACAGAGACAGCTTCGGAGGCTCCGGCATCAACAGAAAAAGCATCACAAGCACCTGAGGCAACAGAGGAAGCTTCACAAGAGCCTGAATCAACCGAGCAGGCAGCAGCAGTTGGCGAGGAAACAACTACTGCAGCACCGGTGGTAAATGTAGGCGCTACATCAGAAACTGATGAAGCGGTTGCGCTTCTTTCACAGGTAGCTAAGCTCACATTCAGGGATGCAAGCGGAAACGTTGTGCTCGAGGGTACAGACGTTGCATCGGCAAAGAGCATCTACGGCAAGCCGAACCAGACATCAAATTCACAGTACTATGTACAGGTAAGCTTCACCACAGAGGGTTCTAAAAAGTTTTCAGAGGCAACGGCAAAGGCTGTAGGCTCAACGATCAGCATCTACATGGATGAAACAGAGGTTTCAAGACCGACTGTAAATGAGAGAATAGACAGTGATTCATGCGTAATCACAGGTCAGTTTGACGCACAGACTGCGGCAAGACTCGCAAACCAGATCAACTCAGGTAATCTGCCATTTGAAATGACAAAGATATCCCAGTCGACAGTAGGCGCAGAGCTTGGTGATGACGCGCTTCCTACAAGCCAGAAAGCAGCGATTATCGGTATTATCCTTGTAATGATCTTCATGCTCTGGAGATA
>JAFLUC010000123.1 GCA_022509005.1 Oscillospiraceae bacterium
ATAAAAACGTCAAGAATACTTCTCATGTAATTTTTGTGACCATTACCGCAAAAAGACTTCTCGAATATATCACGCAAATAGTTATTTACATACTATACCACAATCTTTTTTAAATATCAAGCTTGATTTTATATATTTGTATGAGGTATAATATTTAAAGAAAAGAAATATAACGGAGGGATAAAATGACATTACAAGAGATAATAGATAACAGTGATCATATTGTCTTTTTCGGCGGCGCGGGAGTTTCAACTGAAAGCAACATTCCTGATTTCCGAAGTGCTGACGGTTTGTATAACCAAAAATATAAATATCCGCCCGAGGTGATTTTATCACACACGTTTTTTATGAATGAAACAGAAGAATTTTTTAGGTTTTATCGCGATAGAATGCTATATCCCGACGCAAAGCCCAACGCCGCGCATTACGCGCTCGCAAAGCTTGAAAAAAAGGGGAAGCTCAAGGCGGTTATCACTCAGAATATAGACGGACTGCACCAAGCGGCAGGAAGCAACCGCGTATTCGAGCTGCACGGCAGCGTGCTGCGGAATTATTGTATGAAATGCGGGAGGCTGCACGGCGTAAATGCGATTCAGAACTCAACCGGGATTCCGCGCTGCTCCTGCGGCGGAATAATAAAGCCGGATGTAGTGCTTTACGGTGAACCGCTTGACGAGTACATGATGAGAATGGCGGATGCGTTTGTTATGGCATCGGATGTTTTTATCGTTGGCGGAACATCACTCTCGGTATACCCTGCATCGAGGTTGATAGACCAGTACATGCGCAATAAGCTAGTGGTTATCAATAAATCACCAAGTCCGATTGACGAACAAGCGGCTCTTGTGATAAATGACGATATAGGAAAAATTTTTGAAGAGTTAAAAATAACTGTCCCGTAAGCACATGCCTACAGGACAGTTATTGTCAATCTCTTAGTTCCAGACCGTCTACGGTTATATAAATAGTTCCGTCCGCCTTATCTACTGTTATGCCGTCTCCGGTCATATCTTCGGGATTGATGAGCATATATCCGTTTATATTATACGCGCCCATACGGTGTTTGTTAAAGAATACACTTACATCCGAGGGTGAAATGTCCGCGTAATGACTGCCCGGATCCTGTTCGGGGATATCAACCGGATTTACGTCATAATACTCGCTGTTGCGTCGGATATCCAGCGTCTGTGTTTCGCCGTTCCATGCAACATCAAAGCCGTAGCCGCCAAGATGCTCTGCGGTTATCACAGCTTTCCCATTCACCTCAAAGCATGGAATTTCAAAGCCGTTTATATATACGCGCTTATCCGTATTCACAGCTTCGGGATTTTCAAGCCGCTTGAAAACACCAATTGAGCCGCTTGTAAGCACAATGAACATATCATCTCCGAATCCATTAACGGCCAAAAAGCTGCGGTTACCGAAAATATTGTCTCCGTTTTCATCGACTGCAAAGTAATCTCTGTATGCTTTTGATGCAAGCATACGCGCCCCGCCGTGATTAAAATCGCTTACACTTTGAACCTCCATGTCTAAATCTAATATCACATTTCCGTACCGGTCAAGCACTGATGTCTTATTATCTTTAGTACGCATAATATATCCGTTTGAAGCAGATAATTTATATCCGTCCGAATACGGAATAATATATGAGTTTGTTCTCGTATCAATAAGAGCGCTTCCGATAGGCATATGTGAGATCATCGTATCTTCAAACTTCTCGTTATTCCATCCATTAACCTTATAACAAACTCTGCTTTCATCACTTATATCGTATTCATTGAGATCCGCGTCAAGATATTTATATCCATCGTCGACAGAAACGCAGTAGCACGGAGTTTCATTTACACCATCTGATAAGATAGTGCTTGTTATATATTTATAAACAAAATCCGTCAGAAGCTTGCCGTCCTGCGATACTATAGCATATTTATTATTTTTTTGGGTTCTGTACCCGCCCGGATCAAGCACATCAAACTCAGTGCGGCCTTCTGCGTGAAACACCTCGTTTCCGTCGTTGTCTATTACGGTCGTTTCCGATCTGCTGTCATTCGTCAGATATAAAATATACTTGCCTTTCTCCTTATAGCTCTGCGGATGGGACCCGGTTTGCGCTATCAATCTTCCTTCAGGATTGATCACATCATACCTGCTTGCGTAGACCATCTTGCCATAACGATCTTTAACCATATTATTCGTCTTATATTCCACCGCATATGCTCCTCCGACAAGCGCGTATATATCCTTCGCCGGTCCCGCGATTTCATTTCCCGCTTCGTCAAGCAGATAATACTTATAGCTGCTGTTATCGAAAACTATATAAAGAGGGTGGTTAGCGTTAACTTTTTCAAATGTGTACTCGTCGAGACTTCTTATTTCTTCATAATTTTCATCAAGATACGTACCTCGTGTAATATTTGAATGCGTATAATAAAAATTCTTTGAGGCAAATATTCTTCCAGACGCGTCAAAGTCGATATATTTGTAACCGCGGTCAACAATAACCTTCATATTCTCGTCTAAAAGTACACAATTGTCGGTACCCTGCCCCTCCATTGCCGCAATAAGCAGCTTACCGTTTTTATCATATCCAAGCGCGAGATAATCATATGTGTATTCTGTCAGCATTTGCGAGCCTTTAGAAAGCGCATAGCTGTAATTATATCCGTTACGCTTCTGCATAACAGAAAAATCCCCTTCGGTCTGAACTATTTCCGGCTCTGCCTTAGGAGCCGGGGTCGCTGTTGGGCGCGGCGTTGGAGTCGGAGCTGACGGATCGCGTGTCGGCGCAGGCGTGGCAACTGCTTTCACAAGCTTTTCGCCGTCATACTGAAATGACGGTCCCACATAACGGTTGTGTATGTCCTCACCATGTGATACGGCATATGTATTCACCGCAGTAGTAATATAATTACCGTCTCGGCCTATTTCGTTTACCCCTTGCGCCACCTCGGTGTATCGTTCCTCAAATACCCACGCAGCCTGCGCGGCTGTACCAAGCAACATTACAGACGCAAGCGCGGATGCAATCATCTTTCTTTTCACCTTCATGCCTCCTTTTCACTTCAGCGTTTGTAATATTATAGCATACTAATCAGATAATGTCAATTATTTATCACTTACCCAGATAGCTCAGCACATTTGCCGCTATAATCGCGGCATCAGCGCGGGTGATGGGATCGTTCGGTCGATAGTTTCCGTTATCGTCGCCGTTTACGATACCGCAGTCAAGCAGCTTCTGTATATGCTTTTCCGCATAATGCCCCGATATATCGTTTAATGTTTTTGGCATGGTGTTCACCCCGCTTTCTTTATAATTTTTAAAATAGCCCAGCGGATAATATGTTCCCGGACAGTCAGAGCCGCCTAAGTCTTTATGTCCGACAACCTTTATATTCGGATAGCGTGTTTTAATATCCCTGATCAGTTCCTGTATAGCCGACTTTTGCGCTTCGGTCATCACGGTTTCGGTACTGTAATCCCCCTCGGCGCATATGCCTATACTGTAGCTGTTGTGGCCTATCACGTGCGCGCCGACTGTGTTCTCCGGTCTGCCGCGATAGATCCTGCCGTTCTTGCGGACGAAATAGTGATAGCCTATGCCGCTCCATCCATTTGCCTTATGCCACGAATCCACATCTGCGGCGGTGCATGTTTTTGCCGCCGCGTGATGTAATACGATATGTGTAGTGGCGGAACGCTTCGCGGGCGTTCCGTTCCACTTCCAGTTAGTTTCAATTATCGTCATAATTGCTCTCCTTGCTGTTCAGTATATCAATCGCCTTCATTAGTACAGCAGGACGCTTCAAACCCATTAATCCGGCATTTTCTAAAATCGATATTAATTCATTCGCGCAAAATCCGATGATTGCTGTATTGCGTATGTAGTTGACATTAATCAGCAAATCCAGTCTGTACGCTATAACCACGATAGCCAATATCATTATCTTCTTAACAAGCCCCTTGAATCCAACCGCCGACGACAAACCGCCGGTATCACTCTTGGTGCTGTTCCGGAAAAGCCCTGCCACGGCGATACCCGTAAGATAATCGACCGCCATGAATATGACAAGCGTCGTTAACGACTGCGTCCACCCGCCGAACAGGTTTGCTATACACGCGCCGATTATTCCTATAATTGTACATAAACCACTTTTTAACATTTTATTTTACCTCTGATAGTTGTCATAGCTTATACCTCCTTGTCGTAGAATTATTGTTAATCAAGATTTATAATGTAGAAAACTCCCGACTGGGGTTCTTCATCAGTAGGACTTGTCCCGAACATTATGATAGCCGATTTGCCCGGATTTACGAACGACGATGCGGCAAGCCATGTACGGTTGTCAACATCCAGTATAGTATCAAAACCGCCCCATAGATTTTCTGTAACTCGCACCGCCATGCCCGGTTTAGGCGTAAAATCAACAGGAATTCGCACAGCGGCAATATTTTCTACGAATTCTGTCAGAGGTAGTTCGGGTAATACGACCTCTGTCGAAATAGAACTGCTCCCACTATCTGTACCTCTGCGTTCAAGTTCTGCCTTAAGTGTCGCAGGCGTTACCGGTTTATATGCTTCTGTGCCTGCTGTAACTTCATCCTGTGTTGCCGGGTTTATTCCTATCTGACCTGCGCCGTCACGTGTTATGCCTCGCTCGGTTTTTGTGTTGACTACCGCCGTACCATCCTCATAAATGACAAGTCCTGAACGGTTTATGCCGCCGACTGCATATGGTTTTATGCCACCAAGGACATCGATTGATGCAGGTGGAATTTCAGTATGTCCGAGTTGTGTCCATTCCGACCAGCTCCCTCCGTCCTTCTTTCGGATGTATATACCTTTATCACCTATTACAGCCTGCTGCAACCAATCCGCCCAGAATGTGATAAGTAGTCCTGATTGATTGTATGCCTCAATATTGCTTTTGCTGCCTAGAAACGGATAAATGCCGTATTCTTCACATGCGTCTATCGTGGTAGAGGAAATGCTTCTATCTGAGATTGTGCTGGTGTGCGTATCATCCCACTCGCTCCATTCTCCGGGCGTTTCAGAGATATAATCACAATGGCGACCGTAGATGATGGGACTTCCATCTGATTCTTCAGTAATCATGATTTGCCTTATAACGCCATCGTTATACAGAACAAACAACACGCCGTCATTTTCCATCTCCGAAACT
>JAFLUC010000124.1 GCA_022509005.1 Oscillospiraceae bacterium
GGTGGTTTCTGGCAGGGGTACAAGGACTCGAACCTTGGGCACTCGGTTTTGGAGACCGATGCTCTACCAACTGAGCTACACCCCTAAACAAATTACCTTACTATTATACTCATCTTATAGTGATTTGTCAAGTCTTTTTCTCAAAAATTATGAATAAATTCGGCAAAGGGTTGAAATATCATCAAAAAAGTGATAAAATAGAAGAAATATGGGTAAAAAATAAATGGAATCCCTTGACGCAGAAAGGTGGTGAGGCAATGACAGATCAGGAAATGATCGCAAGCTGTAAAAAGGGCAGTCGAGAAGCTTTTAACGAGCTTATGGCTAAGTATCAGAAGCAGATTTTCGGTATAGCATATGGCATGCTGTCTGATTATGAGGATGCGTCCGACGCTGTTCAGGAAGTGTTTGTAAAAGTCTATCGTTCAATTGCCTCATTTAAGGGTCAATCATCCTTCACGACATGGCTGTATAGGATTTGCGCCAATGTGTGTAACGACATGCTGCGAAAACGACAACGGCGCGGATTTTCAGTAAGTCTTGACGCTGATGATGAAGAATCAGCAGCGTCTGCAGAACTGCCGTCAGAGGAGCCGACTCCGGAGGAGCAGCTAGAACTGAATGAGCGGCAGAAGGCTGTACGAGAGGCGATAAACGACCTTAACCCCGAATACAGAGAGATCATAGTATATGCAGATTTGCAGCAGTTATCCTATGATGAAATTGCCGAAATTATAAAATGCCCAAAAGGTACGGTGAAATCAAGACTTAACAGAGCAAGAAACGCATTAAGGAAAAAATTAATAGAAAAAAGGGAACTTTTTTAATCGGATATCGTCTAATATATTGAAATGATATGGTAAAGGAAGGAGGAGTACAATGAATTGTTCTGAGTTTAACAGATTGCTTGATAATTATGAGAATCTCAACAGTGATGAACTGGATGAGATGAACAATCATGCGCAGAACTGTGAAAGCTGTAAAGATGAGCTTGAGTTTTATAGATCAATAATGCTGACAGCCGCGTCTCTTCCTGTCCCGGAGCCTCCGGCGGATCTGATTAAAAAGGTGAACAGCCGTATTGATAATCTGCCGAAGTATCAATCAGGTTTTGATAAGGTTATAAATAATATCAGGAATAACACAAAACGGTATGCGTCTTTAGCTGCATGTATAGCGGTTGGCGTTATAGTAGGTTTTAACAGTAAGACTATAAGCAATATGCTTCATCCGAAGCCTGATTATACACAGATAACTCCTGTGGTTGATGTTGCGGATGCAGATAACACATCTCAGAATACTGATGATGAGCCGGTTATAGATAACGAAACAAACTCAACGGATGCTGAGCCTGAGCCAACTGCGGCAGAAAAGGAAAATGCAGCGGCGCCCGCGGCGAATAAAACGAGTTCGTCCGAAAGCAAGCAAAGCGTAACATCGCCAAAGCCGGCTGCGGCTAATGCAGCGGTAGCAAAGTCCGGTCCGGCTGCAGCGGCAGAGAAGCCGCAAGAGATCGTTGCCGAGACAAATGAAGCCGAACCGGAGTATATTTCCGAAACACAGGCGCCAACGAATGGAAAGACTTCAAAATACACTATAGCGCGTGAAAATTATCATATCCCTACGCCGTCAAACGAAGCGGAATCGAGCGTGACGGAAGTTCCGAGCGAAGTCGTTCAGGTAAATCCGAGCGAGCGTTACCAGATTGCAATGGGTAATTATGAAATTCCGGAGGAAGAGAAGAAAGCTATAAGAAATAAGCTTATAGTTAACGAAGCGGATATAAAAGAAATTACCGAGTGCATGAATAAAGCAGGGATAAGGGGCACATCGGACGGATGCGAAGCAAGCGTATCTGCATTCAGCAACTTCTTAGCTATGCTTGACGCAAGAGGTATTTATTATACCTATGCTAAGGTTTCGTCAGATAGCTCGCTGGTAAGCTTCCATCTTTTAGCAAACTAAAAAATCAAAATCTCGCAGGGAAACCCTGCGAGATTTTTAGTTATTTCCGAAGATTTCACTGACAGACATTTCAAAATAATCAGCAATCAATCTTCTCAGTTTAAGCGAAGGTGCGGTTGCACCGCTTTCCCATCGGCTCAACATGCCTTGATTTATTCCGAGTGCATTTGCAAGCTGCAGCTGAGTCATATTTTTATCTGTACGAAGCTGTTTAAGCTTATCAGCAATATTCATTTAACCTCCCTTTGCCATCTGGATTTTTTCGGATACGGACATCTGCCGTCCTGAAGCATTGCGCGTACCTGTACAACACACCCGCAAAGCGCGCAGGTTGAGCCGTATTCAAGCTTGCCGCAATTTCTGCATATTTCAAGCCGTCTGTTGTATTCATCATCATCTACAAGCCGTATCCCGCGCATTTTACGGACATTATTTACCATTTTTTGAATATCTTCTTCGCTGAGTACGGTTTTAAGTCCGCATCTTTTACAGACTGCCATTACTTTAAGGTTATAGCCGCAATGCTCATTGCCGGCACGGTTATCGATACCTTATTTCCGTCGAGCGTAACAGCGAGAGGCTTAGGAACTACCTTATCCGGTTCGTCAAACGAGTTAAAGTCGCACATGTTATCTGCTGTAAGCACCTGCGCGCTGATATCCGTAAAGCTGCGGTCAAGCTCTATTTCAAGTGTTTCGTCTTCATCAAGGCTTGTGTTCGCGATTGTGGTTGTGAGTATATCATCTTTAATTGATGGTGATACACTGATTTTCGGAACAGATTCACCGTCTGTATCATAGCACTTGCTGTCATAGAAAGCATCAACCAGAGTGCCGTCGTGGTGTCCCTTCATCATCTTAAACAGATGATATGTCGGAGTGAGCGCGATTCTTTCGCCTTCTGTGAGAACCATTGCTTGAAGCACGTTTACCATTTGCGCGATATTTGCCATCTTTACGCGGCGATTTGCTTCGTGGAACATATGGAGTATAACCATGCCTGATACGGCATCACGCATCGTGTTCTGCTGGAGGAGGAATCCCGGATTTGTTCCTGGCATCACGTCGTACCAGTTACCCCATTCATCAACCAGCAGGTCTACCTTACCATCGGGGTCGACATAGTCCATTGCCGCAATATGATCGTTCAGGCGCTTGCGCATTCTTTCCACATCGGCAAAGACGGAATACCAACCATTTTCGTCAAAATCATAGCTTGAGCCTTTGTTATTCCAATCGCCCTCATAGGTGTAGTTATGCCATGAGATACCGTCCATGCAGTGACCGGCATTTTCAAGCACTACCTTTGTCCAGTTTGTATCGTTCGCGTTTGCGCCGCAGCCTACCTTATATATAGGCTCATCCCCATAGTCTCTTATAAATGTCCGGAACTGTCTGTAAAGGTCACTGTAGTATTCGGGGCGCATACCGCCGCCGCAGCCCCAGTTTTCGTTGCCAACGCCGAAATACTTAAGCTTCCACGGTTTTTCTCTGCCGTTTTTGCGTCTTTCGTTTGCAAGCGGCGAGTCGCCGTCAAAGGTCATGTACTCAATCCAGTCGCGCATTTCCTTAACGGTGCCCGAGCCGACATTGCCTGTTATATACGGTTCGCAGCCGAGTTGTTCGCAAAGATCAAAGAACTCGTGCGTGCCGAAGTGGTTGTTTTCAACAACTCCGCCCCAGTTTGTGTTTACCATATACGGGCGCTTATCTTTATCGCCTATACCATCGCGCCAGTGATAGTCATCCGCAAAGCAGCCGCCGGGCCATCTGAGAACCGGGATATCAAGCTCCTTCAGAGCTTCTACAACATCGTTTCGCATACCGTTTGTATTGGGGATCTCGCTGTCCTCGCCAACGTATAAGCCTTCATAAATACATCTGCCGAGATGCTCGGCAAACTGTCCGTATATATTCTTATTGATTATACCCTTAGTATTTTTTGTATTAATTATTACTTTTGACATAATAATCCTCCACATTTTATCATAATGCATCTATTTTAACATATAATCCTTGATATGTAAATAAGAAAAACTAAAAATACTGTACACGATTTTTACATTTTTAAGGTTTACTTAGCGATAATTTTATGATATAATGTATATTGCGGAGTTATGATTTACATGAAAGGGAGATGAATCATGAAAAAATTTTTATTAACGGCAGCGCTGATTGCGCTTATGCAATGCCCGGCAGCGGCGGCAGAGCATAAAATCGGAGATGTTCTGGGCGATATTTATTCCACTGATATTATCACACTGCTTGATAATGTTCCGATACCGTCCTATAACCTTGGCGGACGAACTGTTATCGTCCTGGAAGATCTTGAGCAATATGGCTTTAAGGTGAGCTATGACGACAGCAGGAGAAGGCTGGATGTAATGACCGATGCAAAGCCTTCGTCATACAACACCCCGGAGGTGACCCGCGGCAGGGTAGGAACTATCAGCGGTCATTATCTTTATACCGATATAAAGGCATATGTGAACGGCATACAGGTTGACTCGTATAATATAGGCGGCAGAACATGTGCTGTTGTAGAGGACTTAGGCGAGCTGAGAGATAAATATAATGAAGAGGCCGGATGGTCTGACTATAATTTCGTGCATAGCTATAATGATTCAGAGCGTACATTATATTTATATTCCTACAGATTTGATGGACGGAAGATCGATGAAAGTGTAAATACTAATGCGTTAGAGCTATATACAACCGGCGGCTCCGGTACATATTACGGCGCAAAATTTGAACCGAAAACAGGCGCATATGCGGGCGTGGTTGCAGATGGGCTTGACGAGTTTGACACAAGCTTCGGCGTATATTCCTGCTATTTTGAATTTGACCAGAAAATATCATGGTTTATGAAAAATTATCGTGAAAACGTGATAGATAAAGACTGCGTGCTCCTTATACCGTGGAATATCACGGATATATCATCCGCTCTCTATAACGATGAGTACATAAGGCAAACGCTTGATAATATAAACGCGATGGGGAAGAAAGCGATAATTCGTTTCGGAGCGGAAATGAACTGCAGCGGACTGGGCGATTCGCCTACGCTGTATGTAAAGGCGTTCCGTCATGTCGCGGATATTGTGCATGAGTATGATAATATGGCTGTTATGTGGTCACCGAATGACTA
>JAFLUC010000125.1 GCA_022509005.1 Oscillospiraceae bacterium
GTAATGTATGGTCATACGACTTCGGAACCGGCGAGGACTTCATTGAGATTGAAATAGAGCCAAATGCTTTACCGACAGCTGCTAAAGCTCAGACAGTAGGCGTTAAGTCAATTAAGATCACTCCACTTGCAGTAAACGAGAAGGGCGACAAGCCAACGATCCATATCTTAGGCGACTCGACACAGAAAACATATTCGTTTAATGAAACAATAAGTTCATGGGGTCAGACTCTCGGCAATTACTTTGACAAGGATAAGGTCAATGTAATCAACTACTCAATGGGCGGACGCGCAATGAAGAGTAATTACAACGAAGGAAGATTTGACGAGATCCTTATAAGAGGTAAAAAAGGTGACTTCGTATTTATTCACTCCGCGCATAATGATGAAACCGTAAGTACGGGAAGATATGTAAGAGGCGCGTCTGTCGGCAATAATTTAGCTGACAATAACGCTAATTACAATGTATGGCTTGATATGTATATAAAAGCTATAAAGGCGCGCGGCATGACTCCGGTTCTTGTAACAGCAATGCCAAGAAACGCCGGACTTCCCACTGAGAATGCGGATAAGCCTAACGGCTTCAATCCTGACTCGCCTGGTATGATGCGCGCAAAGGCTGCATCTGATCCTGCGGTTGGATTCGTTGAATTGTACGCAGGCGCAAAGGAGTATTTCACAAAGCTTGAAAGAAACGAAGGCATATATATTTATAACTATCTTGAAGCGGGCGAAACCCCGGCAGAGAATGCTGCGAACGGTACAAACAGCGACGGAACACATTACCGCGAGGCTGCTGCAAAGCAGTTCTGCCGTATAATGCTCCAGAGCATTTACGACCAGGCAAACGTTTCAACAGATACTTACAATGATAAGGCTATAATGGATGAGCTTCTCTCCTATATGCCTGAAAGTGTAGTTTCAGCAGCAGAGACAAAGGATTGGTCAGCAGTATTCCCCGAAATGGCAAGCGACGTAAGCGCGGTTGACGTTGTACCGGGCGCGACAAAGCAGGCAAGCAGCAACTATTACTATAGAACAGCAATCGAGAAGGTTCTGCAGCTTGGTGCACTTCATAAGGACGCTGATAACAACTTCAAGCCGACAGAGACTATCACTGTAGGCGAGTTTGCAAGAGGTATTGAAACAGTATTCGGACTTCCGGAAAACTCACTTACAAGCTATACAAAGACATACGCTGAGATTCAGGCAGAGGGCGTGAAACCGGCTGAGTTGTCGATTTCAGCAGCAGACGAAGCTGTGATTGCGACAGCTTCAGACAGCGATATAATGACTGCCGATGCTGAGGGTGACTTAACAGTAACGGTAGAGCAGCCTGTAGGCGGTAAGGTTACAATTTATAACGAGTCACAGCACGCGGCTGAAACTCTTGATTTTACAACGTCAATAACTTCAAAACAGGTTATTGATAGAGAGTATTTCACATTTACAGCACCTGAAGTGATAGTATCGAATACAGATAAGAGCGGTGCGTATGCGGATAATACAGCGATATCTACAGGATATATTGAAACCGCCCAGACATCATCGATCACCAATAAGTTTGCCATGTATGAAGCGAAGGCTTCGGGTACACTGACGGTATATCTGAGATTTGACGCTTCTAAGCAGATTAAGCTTGAGAATACCGGCAACGGAAACGTTCAGCAGACCTACATTAATGACGCACTTGAAGCAGGCAGCGGAAATGTATACGGCACAGTACACTTTAATGTTGAAGCCGGTCAAACATATAAATTCTATAGCCAGGGCGGTACCAGCAGAGTATTCGGTATGATGTTCGAAGCAGGATATCCGCAGAGCACTACCTCACTTGCTGCAAACTCCGGCGATCAGATAAGAATTGTTGCAAGCGCAGATAACGGATATGTATTAAACTCAATCACAGTAAACGGTGATACTGCTGCCACAACAAGAGAGCATATAATTACTGTTACAGAAGACACAACGGTATCGGCAACATTTGATAAGGAGCCGGAAGTTGTTGCCGAAACGCTTATAGCAAGTGATGCGGCTCTGACACGCGAGGCTATGGGAGCTATCCTCTATGACGCGTATCTTGCGGCATATGGCAAGAATTCAGACGGAAGCTGGAATAAGGTTGCCTATATGAACCAGAACGGCGGAGTTCCATCACCGGACGATCCGAACTATGACCCGAATATCCCGTACGAGGGTTCACCGTATACACCACTCCAGGGTTGGGGCACATTAGTTGATAAGGATGACCTTAGCTTGGCTTTATATGCAAAGGTTAAGGAAGCTTATAATCTCGGTCTTATGAGATCAGAGCAGGGTATCGGCAGAGGTTCAATTGCAGTAGGAAATGAATTAGAGCCGACTGCTGTTGTAACAAGAGCTAAAGCTGCTAAGACATTGGCATTCTGCTATGTTCTGACTCAGCCCACAAGCGGCGAGAGCCAGATTATACCCGATAACCACAACTATGCGGCTGAGAAGGCAGCTCCGATACTTACACCTAATCCGGACGCTCCGTCAACACCGTATACCACTAACTAAGTAATATAGGGTATGGATAAGATAAGAGGCATCATTAGTGAAACAGATTACATTGAGTTTTCTCGTGAATTTGAAAAGGAGCGCAGAGAGCTTGAGGAGATTGTTGCACATGGTGAGCAAGAACTTATTGATATAGAGGCGAAAATGCAAATCGGTGATAACCATGCTGAGATTTTGGAGCAATACAGACACCTGGATAAGCTGACCTGTGAAGCGATGGAGGTTCTCATAGACAGAGTTGTTGTACACAAACGAAATCAGGGTGAAAAAAGCCCAAAAATCGAAATCTATTGGAATTTTTAGGTGTTTTATGTATATATGAAGTTGCAGCAGACGGTACGACTGCACAAGAACAACCTTTTTATTAAAACTATATGGGACAAGCTGTTTCCAAAACATAATATCGTACTGCAAAGGCGTTCAGAAATGGACGTCTTTTTCATGTCAAATTTTACACTAAACCACACCATTAAATTTTTTAAAAGTGATTGTTTTAATACTATTGACTTTCTCACAAAAATTGGGTATAATGTATTAAAACACACCATTGTTCAAAAAAACGAGTGTGGTTTAATGTCAGAGGTGAGATTATGCTTAATCCAAAAGATACAAAATCTCTTGGAAAGATTTTTTCGGATTATAATTATGTTATGACAACAGCTGAACTTAATGCAGAAAAACTATATTATCGTGATATTCAACGTATGCTTGAGGACGGTGTGATTGAAAAGGTTAAGAGGGGTTATTATCATTGGGTTGATACGTTTGACGGTAATGAGGTTGTGCTTATCAAGCGTTTATTCCCCGATGCGGTTCTTTGTATGGAAACAGCCCTTTTTCATTATGAATATAGTGACAGAAATCCTTCCGAGTGGAATATTGCGATTAATAAAAACACTTCCAGACAGCGCACCCAAATTGACTATCCGTTTATCAAGGCGTACAGAGTTGAGCCGGCCTTGCTCCCTCTTGGAGAAATAAAAGGCGAAATTGATTCTACCGAGGTTCGTATTTATGACCGTGACCGCACCATTTGTGATGTGCTGCGGAATATGAACAGAATGGATAAAGAAATTTTCAATAAGGCAATTCAAAATTATATTGCCGACCCGAAAAAGAACATTCCCAACCTTATGCGGTACGCAAAAGAGTTGAAAGTGCAGAAACGAGTAAAGGATTTGATTGGAGTGTGGTTGTAATGGCGGATATAGCGGCTTCTATTCTTGCGAAACTCAGAAATAAAGCAAAGGCTACCGGTATCAGTTATCAGCAATGTTTACAGCTTTTTGTGCAGGAAGAATTTTTGAGAAAACTCTCCAAGTCCGGCTGTGACGATTTTCTAGTGTTAAAAGGCGGCTTGTTTATTTACACACTCACGAACTTTGAGAGCCGAGCTACGATTGACGTGGACTTTCTTCTGCGTAGTTACTCTAACTCTATGGAAGATGTTAAAGAGTTAGTGAGCAAGATTATAAATACACCTACAGGCAACGATTATATTCTTATGAAAGCAAAGAGTTTTGAGGAAATTTCTCCGCAAAGGAAGTATCACGGAATTAGCGCACAAATTATCGGTCAAATAAAAAATGTCCGAGTACCGTTCAATGTTGATATAGGTGTAGGCGATGTGATCGTCCCAAAGGCCGAGGAACGGATGATCAATACGCAACTTCCCGACTTTGAAGCTCCTGTAATCAAGACCTATTCCCTTGAAAGTACAATAGCCGAAAAGTTTGATGCAATTTTGCAACGCTTTGAACTAACAGGCAGAATGAAAGATTTTTACGATATTTACTATCTGGCGAGGACCTTTGACTTTGATGGAGCCAAATTGCAGGCAGCTATATTTGAAACCTTACAGCGGCGTGGCACTTCCTACGATAGAGATAGTTTCAAGCGGATTATAACACTTGCCGATGACGTGGATATTCAAAAGCGATGGAAATATTTTTTGAAAAATATTAAAAATGATACGCTTGAATTGTCAGTTGTTATTACGGAAATCCAATACTTCCTTGAACCTGTATTTAATGCGATGGTGAATGAAAAGGAATGGCAAAAGTTGTGGGCAGGAAAAACGAAAGAGTGGAAATAGGGTGAAAGATATGAGTTTTATAGAGGAATCACTTGATAGATTAATTAGGGGTTCTTCAACTAAGCTAGAGGCTTATCTTCTTGAAGTTTGTAAAGATGAATATATTGACCAAACTAAGGCAGAGATGCATATCTATATGCTTAGATTAGACGGTAATAATAGACCTCGAATTAATGATCTTGCATCCTATATATCTTGTTGTATAATTGACTATTGCATTCCACCAGAAGAAATCTCAAAAGCGAAAGAACTTGATGAATCACATAACACAACTCAATATACGATGAAATTATATAAAAAAGCAGAGGGGTTATTTACGGATTTAAAAAACACTGGTGAAGGCGGAGAATTACTGCTTTCAATTATGACCCAAAATATTTTGAAAATACCACAGGTAGAGCAATTAACATGAGCAAGCGAGTAGTTTACATATTCATCCGAGAATGCTCG
>JAFLUC010000126.1 GCA_022509005.1 Oscillospiraceae bacterium
TTCTTCATTTAAATTTCCTCCCTTAATTATTTGTCTGCTGTCTTATAAGTACGATATGAGAAAAATGCATCTCGACTCCGGCAATTCGGATTTCTTGTGCATGTCAGCTCAAATGCAACTGCACCATTTGCGGCATCATACTCTGTAAATACCGGACGACTGCCAATGCGCAGGTCATCAAATCCAATATCACGTATAGTTCCCTCAGGCACATTAGCTCCGATATTATCAATGATAGCATGGAAGCCCCAGCCAATAACTACAGAATTCTCATTTGCATAAACAACACTGCCACAATGGCTGGCATTATGGTATTTGCCTGTTTTTTCGTTTAAATCCGCACTATCAATGACATCGGAAACAGTTGCTGTTTTAGCTTTATTGTCAATAACAGCCTTAAATGTTCTGGTTTTGGTAGGCACTTCAAGAGCCATTAAATACGGAATATCGCCTGTCTGGTTATCAAAAACACTGATTTCAGGATTTCCGCTTATTGTGCCATCTGAGCGTCTATTGGTATAACGCGCATAGTGCTGACCGAAAGTAAGTGCTGTAAACTCATTGCCTTTTTCGTCCGTGCGTGTAGTCGTATATTCATCATATCCGCTTAAAGTACTTGCCTTTCCTCCGAGAATCCATTCAATTGCACCTGATGCAAAGTCAAATTGATATACTGCACTCTGGTTACGCATAGAAACAAGAAGTTTATCCACTTCACCATCAGCAGTCAACGTGTAATCCATGCTGTTTAAGTGTACGTAATCCATCCAACCTTCAGACAGCGCAAATATCGGCTCACCAGTCAGATTTATTTCCTTACCCTGATCCGTACTGTTTTCATAATCGTTCATCTCAACCGCCGATTCATAGAGCAACGGATAATCTGTCGTGATAATCTCCTTTAAAACTGAACCGTCTTTTACTTCCTGCATTATACCTGCCCATACATAAGCAGTGTTTCCGCCGTCAATACCGTCAATTCCCTTTGGCAGATTAGATACAAATTCCGGTGTACAGCTGTAAAGCAGATAATGGTTTCTGCCAAGCACTACAAACTCATGCTCATCTAAATATCCCTCACCGTGCGTATGGTTTGCTTCCTCATTCGGATAAAGTGTTACATAATCAATCTCATTATAGTTCTCATCCATGATTATATACATGCCGCTGGAATATCCGCCGGCAAAATTACGGTATTCCGGATGAAGTTCTACAAAAAATGTATAATAACTACCGTCTGCTGTGATTTGTTTTCCAAAGTTTTCTGTTATATGTTCACCTATACTGCCCATATTACGGTAATAAACTAATTCGCCTTCTGTGTTGACACGAAGCAGGAATCTGTCGAGCGCAAAATCATAAACACCTGCATTTTCAGCGGCAACGCCATCACCTGTAATTTCCATACTAGGCATCAGCTCATTAATTGTATGAACCTTGTAACTTGCGCCGTTGTCCATTTCCACTGTGATTACTTCATCTGTCGGCTCTGCCGCCTTAATTACTGCCGGAACTATGGTTACCGTGCCGTCAGCTTTCACTTCCAGCTCGCCGGATACACTGCTGCTTGCTCCGGCAATTGCAGAACCTTCTGCCGCAGAAAATACCAGTTCATTTCCCGCAACCATTGCGTTGAGGTAATAATCCGTTGTATTAGATTCATCCACAGAAGCAACCAACTGTACACCTGTTGCTCCGTTAACATCAGCTACAGTAAGCTGGATATCCACCGCATCAGGGACCAATTTTAACGCAGCCTTCTCAGCCGCAATCTGCTCAGCAAAGTCAAAGTTAACATTAGCATAAGAAATCTCTGCCACACTTTCTACTGATTCCAGTTTGTTGTTTGTACACCCTGCAACCGTTGCTGTCATGGCCAGCACTGCTGTTACTGCTATCATTCTAAGTAATTTCTTTTTCATTTCATCCTCCAATGATTTAGTAATTTGGTTTTTCATTCATAAATTTTATTTATTCAACAAAATAAAAAATTTATATATTATAAATATAATATGTCCACCTCAGAACAAGTCAACGTAAAAATATTGGTTTACGCTTAATTTGCATACATATTGATATTTCATAATCGTCAATCGCTCTGTTTTGAAGTACACATGATTGCAAAACTCCGTCGCGCAGAATAGTCAGACCTTCAGGGTCTGTTTCTAAGCTGTCAGGAGAAAGGCTCATTCCTTCGCCAGTCATCTTCATATAGCTTTCCTTCATTGTCCAAAGTCTGAAAAATCTGCGGTCGGTATCGGCGGTACTTGGGGCGTCGGCTATATACCGGCACTCCTTTTCACTGAAATAACGCTCAGCTACCTCCATAGGCGCGTCAGTTATCTTTTCAATATCACAGCCCACAGGAGTATCGCTAACCGCGCACAAAACCATATCAGCAGAGTGGGACAGATTAAAATACACACCATCACACTCCAGCTTTCCGATTTTACCAATTACAACGTTTTCAGCTGAAAATCCGTGCCGTTTCAAAGAGGATTCCATAAGCCTCCACGCGCCAAGACTTAGCTTTCTATCGCAGGCACGCAAATATCTTAATATATGCGCGCGCCGCCAGTCGGGAATGCCCGACAGCGCCGCCTCATCCTCTTTCGGATCCGGCAGAGCCGAAGCGTCAAGTAAATAATACTCCATCATTTATCTGCTCCGTCCTCACTCAAAAGAAATCCCAGCGTCAGAATATTCATGTCATTTTCATGTCTGTAATTCACTTTATCAGCAAGTTGTTTTACAAGACCTATTCCCATTCCGCCGTTTTCAAAGTCCTCAAATTCCTTGTCCTGCAATTCTGATGAAAGAGGATTAAACGGAACGCCGTCGTCCGAAAATTCAACAGTCAGTACACCGTTTAGGTTTTCAAATGAAACCTCGGCGCAGGACGCGTTTGAATAGCTTGCAATATTTACAAACACTTCCTCACAGGCTAAAACTATCTTTTTGCCGTTTGAATTTTTGTCTGCATTTTTTATCACCGCGTCCCTAAGCTCAGGCAACGAGGACAACTCAGGTTTCAGCTTAAGCGCCTGCTTTGAAATTCCGCTGTAATATAAAGCGAGCGCAGTGTAATCGTCAAACTGCTCCGCTTCTCCTACAAATCCCCAAACCGCTTCACTTAGAGTATTCACTGCATTCTTGGCACTGCTTACCGCCTGAACCGCTGAAAGCAGTTGTTCTTCACCAAAAAACTCCTTTCGGGTATTTACCGCTTCTGTTACGCCGTCTGTATAAATCAGTATACCGCTGTTATTTTCTAAAGTTACTGAGCAATCCATTATTCCGGCATCCTCAAAAAGTCCCAGAGCAATACCCGCATCTACCTCCAGAAATTCTATGCTGTTTCCGAAAATCACAGGTCTTGTATGACCGGCATTTGCATAGTGGAGTACACCGCTGTCCGTATCAAGCACAGCCGCGAACACGGTGGCAAACATTCCCTCGGGATTTGAGCTGCACAGTGCGTCATTAGCAGTATTCAGCGCCTCCGCCGGACTAAGTCCTGAGTTTATACAGTCTTTAAGCATAGTTTTCGCCATGGCCATAAACATTGCCGCGGCAACGCCCTTGCCCGACACGTCGCCTATCACAACACATACGCTGCCGTCATTTCTTATGAAGCAATCGTAAAAGTCACCGCCGACCTCCTTGGCCGGTCTTGCAACGGCGCAGGCTTCATAGCGTTCATCCGTCAATTCAGTTCTTTCCGGAACAATTCCGCACTGAATACGGCTGGCAATCTCCAGCTCCACATTTGCCTGCACACGCTCTGCGGTCAGTTTTTCAATATTATTTAAGTACGTGCTTATATCCTCGGACATTTTTTCAAACGAGTCCGCAATTTCCTGCATTTCGTCTCCCGAATGTATATTAAGCGGTTCAAAATTTGCTCCGCCCTCTGACACAAAGCCCTTCATTCGATTGGAAATCCGCTTGACCGGCACAAATATTTTCCGCCGCATTGTAATAAGCTCAATAAGGAACACTACTAACAGTACTGCTATCATGGGAATGATAATTAACATCGCTTCCTGTATTGCCTGCCTGTAAATATCATTGGCGCGGTAGTCGCTGCCAATAAGCGCTATGACATTACCGTTACCGTCACGTACCGGATAAGACCACGAATATACATTGCCGAAGCTGTTATTCTCCGCATATGCCTTAGCAAGCTCGTCTCCGTTTAAAGCCGTCTGTTCCTGTGCCGTCAGAATTCTGGGTACAACAACATTAAGTCCCCGCTCCGCAGCGACTATTTTATCTTTCTCGTCATCGGACGCTACTGTCATAATAAATCTGATATTCTGCTCGTCCTGATTCGGTATATAAAGATAGAGATATTCCAGTTCAAGGCTCTGGCAGATGCCTCTGAACACATCACGGGTTTTAGTATACATCTCGCTCGTATCGGATGATTGCAGCTTGTCTAAATCAACGTTCTCTATCACCTGCGCGGCGGCGGACGCTCCGCCTCTGGCATACTGCGCATTCTGCAGTCCTATCCGGCGGGCGTTATACACAAGGCTGAATATGCCCGCCGTGATTGAAACCAGTACAATTGCCGTAACAAACACAGCAATGGTTTGTTTAAAAATCGAATGTTTCATAATTTTCAAACAATGTTAAGGCGTTTTGCAAAACCCGTCATATTAAATACGTCCATAATCTCCGCCGAAACATTTTTAATCGTTAAATTTCCGTTCATTTTTTTGTGCGCCGCCACAATCTGACGAAGTCCCGCTGATGAAATATATTCAAGCGCGCTCATGTCGATTGTAAGCTCCGTCACCGACGCGTCAAGCGTGTCGAGAGCCGCGCCAAGCTCCGGCGCGGTCTGCGTGTCAAGCCAGCCGTCTATTTCAAGCACAGCTGTATTTCCCTCTACTGCCTTTTTGATATTCATTTATACGTCCTCCTTT
>JAFLUC010000127.1 GCA_022509005.1 Oscillospiraceae bacterium
TTGCCATATTAAAACAGCCTCCTGTGATATTATTTATTCTATCACAGAAAGCTGTTTTAGTCTATATTTACAGAAAACTTTTCACAGTCTCCATCTCAGATGAAAACGGAATAGATATACGATTTAGTATTTAAGCATACTTACAGTGTGTATTCGGGCGTACCTGTTGCAAAAATCAATCCCCGGCCGCCTGTCAGCTCATCCATATATCTGCATTTCATCATAAGATCAGAAGCCTTCTGTGCTTCTGTCTGCGACAAACCTGCCACATTCTGCATTTTTGTAAAGAAGTACGCATTTTTAAAATAATGTGCTTCATCGACATATAATCGGTCAACACCAAGCTCCTCAAAGGTGACTAAATCATCACGTTTTACGCTTTCGGTAAGTTTTTTAAGCCGTGATTCAAGATTTTTCTTCGTTTTTTCGAGCTGCTTTACCTGAAACCGTTCAGCTCTGGAGCTTTTCAGATCAGCTATTCCTTGAACAACTTCATCAAGCTCCTTCTGTATGAACCGCTCCTGTCGCTCTGCCGAAATCGGTATCTTTTCAAGCTGTGAATGACCTATAACTACTATATCAAAATCGCCGGTAGCTATTTTTGCACACATTTTTCTTCTCTTATCCTTGCTGAAATCCTTCGAGGTAGCAACAAGAACATTTGCGGACGGATAAAGTCTGAGAACATCCGCTCCCATCTGTTCCGTCAGATGGTTCGGTACTACGAACAATGATTTATTACATTGTCCCAATCTTTTCGCTTCCATTGCGCTTGCTATCATCTCGAAGGTCTTGCCTGCACCTACCTCGTGTGCAAGCAATGTATTACCGCCATAAATCGTATGTGCTATCGCATCTAATTGATGCTTACGCAAACTTATCTCCGGTGTCATTCCCCCAAAAACAAGATGCGAGCCGTCATACTCTCGCGGTCTTACGGAATTGAATTTCTCGTTATATGTAGTTACAAGCTCTGTACGCCTGTCATAGTCTTTAAATATCCAATCCCTGAATTTACTTTGTATCAATGCCTGTTTTTCTCTGGCAAGAGTAGTTTCCTTTTCATTCGGCACACGCTTCTCTTTGCCATTTTCGTCAAGTACGGTATCATATATTTTTACATCTCGCAGATTGAGGGACTGCTCTAAAATCTGATATGCATTCAGTCTCGTCGTTCCATAGGTAACATTCGCAATTACATTGTTATAATCAAAATTCTTATGAGATATGAACCACTCACCCGTATGCGGAGAATAATTAACCTCTATATCTCGTTTATATCGATACGGTGTTTCAAACAGTTCATACATGAATTGCTGTATGTATTCCGGTTTTACCCATGTTGCACCTAACCGTACATCAATCTCTCCCGCTTCAAGCTCTTTCGGCATAACTTCTTTTAATGCTGTAACATTCGCTTCAAGCTCCGGATGCTCCTTTGCCATAAGTTCAGCATATCTCAGTTTATGACGAATATTTCCTGATAAATATTCGTCCGCACTCTCATATACAAAATCCTTGTTTTCATCTATAACTTCGGGATTAGGATATATAACACCCCTTAAATCGGATATAATTTTATCCCGGTCAAGACCTGTAAGATCCTGCATATATCCAAGGTCAACTCTTGCCCTTTCTCCGATTGAGATTGCTAATGCCTCAACTGCCGTTTCAACTTTGGTTACGGTCTGCCGCTGCTTGATTGTACGCTTTGTGAACATATCAGCCTTTCGCTCCAGTTTCCCGTCCTCATCAATTACTTCAAGCGAGGACAGCAAATAATAATCTGCATCCTCTCTGAAAGCTCTGCGGTTTCCCATGCTGTTTATCAAGCCATATTTTGATGTAAATACGTCATAGAGTCGGTTTAGTTCGGTCTGCTGTTCCTTTATAACAGTATCGCCGTATTCCTCAAGCTGTAATTCCATCAGCCGTCTTGTACAGTCTCGTATTTCAATCATGCCTTTTACTCTCTCAGCAGTTGCAGCCGGAAGCTCCATCTTGTTCATAACAGAATTTGTACGGTAATATACATCTCCGTCAACGAGTGTGTAGCTATAATTCTTCACGTTCGGATCAGCCGGAATTGAAATATGCTCCGCTGCTTCTGTCGGTTCTGAAATATCGTCAAGCGTTATTTCAGGTATATATCCATTTATATTAAATACTGCCGACGAAAGCTGTTCGGATAGGTTAGCACCTTCTATTGGTGTACAGATTACTTCCTCCTTACCATACAGCTTGTTAATACCCATTTTCAGCTCGCCCATAACCATTTCAGGATGTTCGATAAAGTAGCTGTTTACAGGTAAATCATCTTCATTTCTATTGACAAATACCCACTCAGGCTCTATTTCAACCATTCTGTCCCGTTTTTGAAAAAAGAGAATATCGGATATAACCTCTGTTCCGGCATTGTCCTTAAAGGCATTATTGGGCAATCGTATAGCACCCAGCAGCTCCGCCCTCTGTGCTACATACTTTCTTACAGACGGATTTGCTTTGTCCATAAATCCCTTTGATACCACCACAGCAACCACACCGCCTGCTCGTACCTTATCAAGAGATTTTGCTATAAAATAGTCATGTATATTGAAGTTATACTTATTGTATCTTTGGTCTGCTATCTTGAAATCACCAAACGGAACATTGCCGATAACCACATCATAAAAGTTATCCGGCATATTTGTTTCCTCAAAACCTTGTACCTTTATATCTGCATGGGGATATAACTTCTGAGCAATACGTCCCGTTATACTGTCAAGCTCTACACCGTACAGCTTAGATTCTGACATTCCATCGGGCAGCATACCGAAGAAGTTTCCGACACCACATGACGGCTCTAATATATTTCCTTTTGAAAATCCCATATCAGATAAGGCTGTATATATTGAGTTAATAATCACAGGTGAAGTGTAGAAAGAAGAAAGAGTTGAAGCTCTTGCGGCTGAATACTCATCCTCCGTCAGTATATTTTTCAACTGTGCATATTCATTGCTCCAGCTCCCGTTCTGTTCATCAAAGGCTGCTGCAAGACCGCCCCAGCCTACATACTGTGATAATATCTCTTGTTCTTCAGAAGTAGCATATCTGTTCTCAGCTTCAATGGTTTTAAGAGTGCGTATAGCTTCAATATTACGCTTAAACTTAGTCTTATCACCACCAGTGCCGAGGTTATAGTCTGTAATACGAAAGTTATCCGGGGCCGGAACATTCTGAACTTCCGGCTGAACTTTGGTTTCTATCTGATTTTGCACCCACTGAATTACTCTATCTATAGGCTCTATTCTGAATATAGGGAAACCTGCGCCATTTTTAAAGGTTATATCAATTAGTGATACATCTCTGTCGCGTATGCTTTCAATCTCAAACCTTCGCCCCTCCACTGTAAGCTCCATGCCTACAGAAAGAGCTGCAACCTCTGTAGACTGATCTGGCTCAGACCGGTCTCCCTCCTGTTCTTCTTCGGCATCGGGATCTTCTTCATCTGCGGGTACTTCTTCAATACCGCTGCCTGTTACCACAATTTCAGGCTCAGATATTTCCTCCGAGCCTGGCATTATGGTTCTTGTGACATTGTGTGTATCTCCGGTTATATCAGCCACCGCCACACCTAAACCATGCGACACTAAGCGGCTTATATATGATTCTGTCGAAAATTCGGGAATGCCGCACATGGCAATACGTTCTACACCTGTATCCCTCTGCGTTAAGGTAAGCTCCAAAACTTCCGCTGCGTGTTCGGCATCGCTCCCGAACATCTCATAAAAATCACCGACACGATACATTACTATTTCATCTTCGTATTCGGCTTTTATGCCTGCGTATTCCGTATACCAATGCAAATGCTCTGGTTGAGACTCATTATATCTTTCATACTTGTCACGTTCGACTGGTGTCAGATAATCATCATTAGCTATGAGGATACCTATTCGCCGGGCTACAGTATTCCATGATAAAAGTATTGAGTTTTCGCCTCGTGTAAGTTTGATACCCTTTGAATCATGCCACTCACTAATACCTGAGTTCTCCATAATGGCACTGGAACCACCCGTTCCGTATTCTCGCTTTAAAAATGCTATTGTCTCAGATATGTCGGTATGCTTTCCATAATGCTCATATATTCTGTACTTGCCATGCTCAACACCGCTGCCCCGCCTTAACGCTGCATCAATAGCAGCTTGATTTATATTATCTTTGACCTGTTCTGTCGGCTCATCAAATAGCGATATTTGCGTACCTCTCGGCGGTGCATCCAGAAACTCATCAAGCAAAATCATTGTCTGATATACATCCGCCAGCCTGCTCCATTCTAAAAAGTCCTGTGATGTACGGCTTAAATAGCTGCCCTCCCACATCAGCAATCCGTTTTCAAGTGTTCCTGTTTTAATCCTCAGTAAATGCGCCTGAGCCATAAGCTCTGTAAGCTCATCAACCGTCGGCTTTATTGTTTCGCAGAATAATTCAAAATCAGTCTGTACAGACTCATTGAGCGAACAGTCAACACTTTCACAATCAAGACAGTTTCCGCTCTTGTCATTTTTTTTGTATAAGTATTCTGCAATCATATACAAATATGCTGCTGATTTCGCTCGAAGTTCTTTTTCCGTGTGTATAATCTCTGACGGACTTACTTTATCCTTTGTATCTGAAAGCCTGCGGTTTATTTCCTCATACTGCTCCGGTGTAAGGATGTCCGCATTGTTAAGCCTGTATAAGTTTATTGAGTAGCCAGAAAATAAAGGCATATGGAGTATTAGGTAGGATTACCTTTTTCAGATTTATCCGCC
>JAFLUC010000128.1 GCA_022509005.1 Oscillospiraceae bacterium
ATTTGGTTGTTTCAGAAGAAAAAAGGAATTGCGGCATAGGAACGAAGCTTATGGCAGCAAGCAAAGAATACGGAAGAAAACATGGGGCTGAGTTTATGCGTCTTTCCGTTTTCCCCAAAAACAGTTCCGGACTGCGCTTTTATGAAAGAGATGGATTTTGCGAAATGATGAAAACATTAGAATGCAGTATATCAGAAAAATGAACGATAAACCCATAATTTTGCATGTAGCGCAATGGAACAAAAAAAGCAACTTGGCTTTACAAAAGGATTGGGTTTGAGATTTTGCATATTGAAAGAGGAATCGTCTATCAAATTTGTATAGAAAAAGGGCGTATCAAAACTAATTAGGTTTGATACAGCCCCATTTTTAATCCTGTTTAACAGACAATTTACCGTACTGTCTTATTAGTATCCGGCAAACGTGACTTTTTCCCTACATCTTGGTTAATACCTGCGCCGCCAGTACTACTGTGATAAGCGCTATAGGATACGTTGCGGCGTATGCCGACGCAATATTCGGCGAATCTGTCATATGAATTAATACGCCCAAAGACGGAGTGCTCGTCATACCGCCGGTGAGTGAGCCGAGGTTGTTTAGCAGACTCAGCTTTACGACATACTTTGCAATAAAGAAGCCTATAAACAGCGGAACGATCGTCATGAGCGCGCCCCAGACAAAGAGGATAGCGCCGTACTGTGAAAGCGTTGCGACAAAGCCCTCGCCGCCTTCGATACCCGCGCCCACAAGGAAAAGTATGAGTCCGAGCTCCTGGAATATTTCAAGCAGCTTCGGATCGGTCTTCATGCTCAGCTTTCCGACATGACCGAAATGACCGAGGATAAGACCGAGGATCAGCGGACCGCCTGTTGTACCAAGCGCAAACGAGCTGCTCTTACCCATTGGAATATTTATCGAACCGAGAATCAGACCGAACATTATCACAAGCGCGAATGACGTTAGTCCGAACTTATCGGCGACCAGATATTTTTTTCTGCTTCGTCTTTCGACCTTTTCCGGTATCTCCTTCGCAAGCAGCTCTTTTTCATGTTCCATATTCACGCCGAGTATTTTAGGCACGATCTGAACAAAAAGCACAACGCCTATAACTCCGAACGGATACGCTATCGCCTGACCTACGGCAACATATGATGCCAGATCCTTGCCCACAGCCTCCTGAGCTGCCGCAAATGCCGGTGTGCTTGTAAGCGCGCCGGACAGCAGTCCGACCGACATTGCCGGGTTCATGCCCGGAATGAGCTTCATTATTATACCGCACACGACCGCGCCCGAGATAATTATTACACCTCCGAGCAAAACATATGATTTTGCATTTTTAACAAGACCCTTGAAGAACGACGGACCTGCTATAAGTCCGATTGAGGTTACAAACAACACAAGCCCCAGGTTCTGAACCATTTTAAAATTCTGGTTGATTGCCGCCTCGCTGCCGGCCCATGCCTGAATATTTTCAAATGCCACGCCCTTAAAGTGACCGGCTACGAGCGCCATCATGAATATACCGGCGCTGCCGAGCGATACGCCCTTTATCGATATATGACCGAGGAAATATCCCGCGGCTATGATCAGAAACAGGAAGAACAGCGTAAGCACCATTGCATTCATGCTGTAGATATGTGTTCCCATTACCTCAAATAATTTAAAACTCATTTTTGACTACAAACTCCTTTCAAAAGCGTTTGGGGAAAGTACGCAAAGAAGGTCGTGCTGCGCGGCGGACGAGGCTATATGTTTATATGCGAGTCCGGCGCGCGGTGCGAGATTCAAAGCGTAATTTTCACAAACTTATCTTTCGTGTCTGGCGTACTTCGGTAATAGTAGTGGAGATACGTCATTTGTTTCAATTCCGGCTTCATTAAGAGCCGCAGCATAATCTTCTATATGCTTTAATGTGAGCTCGCCAAGCTCGATTTCCTTAGCCTTAGCAGCCGCAGCCTTTCCGGCATTACGTCCGAATACGATAATGTCAAGCAGCGAGTTACCCATAAGACGGTTGCGTCCGTGTATTCCGCCGACTGCCTCACCGGCAACAAGCAGGTTATCTATAGCCTTTGTGAAGCCGTCGCCGCCTATTTCAAGACCGCCGTTCTGGTAGTGAAGCGTAGGATATACGAGAATCGGAACCTTGCGCATATCTATATCATAATTAAGATACATTCTGAGCATTGCCGGAATTCTCTTCTCGATTGTGCCCGGTCCGCCCAATTTCTCAATCATAGGAGTATCAAGCCATACGCCCGAGCCGAGCGGAGTATCAACGCCCTTGCCGCGAGCGGTACACTCGCGTATGATCGATGCCGCTGATACGTCACGCGTTTCAAGCGGGTGCATGAACGCTTCGCCGTCAACGTTTACGAGCATCGCGCCGAGCGAACGAACCTTCTCCGTAACGAGCGCGCCGAATATCTGTGACGGATACGCAACGCCTGTCGGGTGATACTGGATTGTGTCCTGATACAGAAGCGGAGCGCCTGCACGGTATCCGAGAACAAGACCGTCCGCGGTTGCGCCGTAGTGGTTTGATGTCGGGAAGTTCTGATAATGCATTCTTCCCGCGCCGCCTGTAGCGATTATAACTGTTTTTGCGCGCGCTACCATGTAATCGCCTGTCTCCATGTTAAGGAGAACAGCGCCGGCAACGTGACCGTTTGTGTCCTTTATAAGCTCAACCGCTGATGTGAACTCAATTACAGGTATCTTTCTGTTTATTACCTCATCGCGCACGGTTCTCATAATCTCCGCGCCCGAATAGTCCTTGCACGCATGCATTCTCTTTCTTGACGTACCGCCGCCGTGGGTCGTTACCATTACGCCGTCATCGTCCTTATCGAACATAACGCCAAGCTCATTGAGCCACTTTATAGCGTCCGGCGCTTCCATAACGAGTCTCTTTAAAAGCTCCGGTCTTGCGGCAAAATGTCCGCCGCCGAACGCGTCAAGATAATGCTGAACCGGCGAATCGTTCGGCTTATCGGCAGCCTGGATGCCGCCCTCTGCCATCATTGTGTTCGCGTCACCTATTCTCAGCTTTGTAACGATCATAACGTCTGCGCCCGCCTCATGAGCCTCGATTGCCGCAGACGCGCCCGCGCCGCCGCCGCCGATTATGAGCACATCCGTATCATAGTCAATTTTTGTAAGGTCGATATCCTCGCCTAAGATACGGCTGTTTGAATGGAGCAGATGTGCCAGCTCCTGCGGAGCCTTTTCTCCCTTATTCGGGCCTATCTTAATCTCACTGAATGCTTCCTGGCGATAGTCGGGATGAAATGCTTTTAAAAGCTCATCTTTTTCCTCCGCAGTCATTCTGCGCGGCTCAGTTTGCATACGTGCATCACGAGTAGCTTCAACCTTTTTGACGGATTCCATCATTTCCGGTGTAAACATTATATCATCCCTCCTTATTTCTCTATTTCCCTTGTGTTGTATAATTCTTTCATCTCTGTTATCGGCTTCTGCATGATCTGCTCAATAAGCTCGTCATACTCGCCGCGGTTGATTTCCTCAACACGGTCTGTGAGATGCTTTGACTCCGGCGCTATGTACTTGCCTGTGAGACGTCTTGCCAAAAGCGCAACCATCGGATGCGAGATACCTGCCGGGCATCTTACCGAGCAGCAGCCGCAGCCTACGCAGTCGAATGAAAGCTCTGCGCACTTCTTGAAATCGCCTCTCTGCGCGTATGCTATGTACTGCATTACTTTCAGATCCTGAGTGCATGCCTTTGTACACGCGTTACAGCCGATACAGCTGTATATCTCAGGATAAAGCTGCATCATAACCTGTAAATCCGGCTTTATTTCCTCTATAGTATATGTTCTCTTGTCTGTCGGGAAGAACGGGATGCTTGCAACGCACATACCCTCCTCAACCTGAGTTTGGCACGCGAGACAGGTGTGAAGCTCATTCTTGCCCTTTATTCTGTATATCGTAGCGCACGCGCCGCAGAAGCCGTGGCGGCAGCCGCAGCCGCGCTTTAAGGTGTAACCGGCATATTCCATCGCAGTCATGATGGTGAGACTGTCCGGCACACTATAGTGTTTACCGTAAAAGTATACGTTAACCATGTTTTCCATGTTAAACCCTCCCATTAGTATTCATTAGGCAATTCGTCTATCTCGTCGTATCTGAACACAGGTCCGTCCTTGCAGACATATTTTGAACCTATGTTGCAGCGTCCGCACTTGCCTATTCCGCACTTCATGCGAAGCTCCAGGGTTGTATAAACCTGCTCCTCGCTGAATCCGAGCTCTTTAAGCCCCTGCAATACGAACTTAATCATAATCGGCGGACCGCAGACGAGCGCGACCTTATCGGTATCAAAGCCGATTTCGCTGATATATGACGGAACAAAACCAACGTGACCGTCCCAGCCCTCCTGCTCGCGGTCGATTGTGAGATATACGTTAACACCCTCGGTGTTTGACCATACCTCCTGAATTTCCTTAAGCTTAACGAGGTCGTCAGCCGAAC
>JAFLUC010000129.1 GCA_022509005.1 Oscillospiraceae bacterium
ATACTGACGAGCAGACAGGTCAGAAATCTCCTGCTGACGAATATTTTTTTGTGCAGGCAAAAGCGCCAGAGTATGAAAACGAATCTTACGATTCATTTGAAACCGATAAGTTGCTTGTGGCTGAATGGGTAACAAAAGAAAGATATGTTTCCTACTATGATTATAAACTATCTTATACCGAAACCGTAAAGTTTTATGACAACGGCATAATGACCATACACTATGAAAGTGCCGACTTAGCTCTTGACAGGTATCTATATTATGCTTACACGGTTAAGAATGGTGCGCTCACTTTCAGTTTAGTGACAGATAAAGATACACAGTATACAGTTCTTTATGGATTTGATGAAGACGGAAATCTCAATTTCATAGAAGAGGATGCTCCGACTTCAATTTTTGCGGATGCAATTTTTTCTGATGTAACATATTATGCGTCGGATAAAGAATGAACTTATATAATATGAAATCAAATATTTAGAGAGGATGATTCTATGAAATCAAACATTTTCAAGCGTTCGTTGTCGCTGTTGCTCGTATTGATGTGCCTTATCAGTACGGCTGTTGTAAGCTCAACATCATACTCAGCGGTCGAAAGTGACGCCGCAGTGGCGGTAGAAGCGTCAAATGCCGAGCCTGCTCAAAACGAATACAAAATCGTGTCACCGGTACCCTCAGGCTCATCTATCACACCGATTACACAGCCGGCTCGTCTTGACACGCTAAACGGCAAAACTGTTGCGCTTGTCGGCGGAAGCTTTTCTGCATCTGTAACTCACGCAATTATAAGAGATTTGCTGGTAAAAGATTTTGGATGCAAAATCTATTTTATGGACGAAATCGGCAAGGGCGGAACTTACAACCCTAACAATCCCAGCGATAAGTCCATTGAGTTTCAAAAGAAACTCAAAGAGTATAAGGTTGACGCCGTAATTTCAGGTAACTGCGGTTGCGGTATTTGTACTGTTAAAGAAACAGGCAACGGTCTTGCAGCAGAGTGTGCGGGAATTCCTGCTGTGGTAGTAGGCGCCGAGGCATTTGTTCCGCAGATTGAGTCAACAGGCTACAACCGCGGCGTTCCCGTTGTGAGAACAGCCGCCTATCCCGGAGCTTTTGCAAGCGATACAACAGAAGAGCAGCAGAGAAAGGCTCGTGAAGTTCTGTATCCGCAGATTGTAACAGCTCTTACAACTCAGATTACTCAGGATGAGATAGACAGAATTGCCGGAGAAATCGCAAGCAAAAAATACGACGATATTGTATTCACCGGTTCTTTCGAGCGTGTTCAACAGTTCTACGAAGTAGGCGAAATGTCCGACGGTCTTACGGTTGTTCCGCCGACGAGAGAAAAGGTTGAATATTACCTGCAATATACAACCTATGAAGCCACAGATATTGTTAACGCAAGAAACGACGGCACCATACAGGATGTTCCTCCTGCCAATAGGAAAATATACGCCTATCATGTTGCCGCAAACGCGATTATGGCAGGCTGTCCGCCGGAATATATGCCGCTTTGTATCGCTATTGTACGATGCTTTGCCAATGGTAATTTTTACAAGTCACTTGCGAGCACACACGGCTGGACGCCGTATGTTCTTATCAGCGGACCTATCGCTCGTCAGCTGGGTTTCTCCTATGAGGACGGAATGATTAACGAGGAAGCCAACAAGCTATTGGGCAGATTTGTTTCTCTTGCAATGCTCAATCTTGCGGGCTACAAGATTAAGGAAAACCGAATGGGTACATTTGGATATATGCTTCCGTTCGCATTTGCCGAGGACGAGCAAACTTGTCTTGACATTGGTTGGAATCCATATCATGTTGAAAAGGGCTATGACCTTAATCGCAGCGTAATCACCTGCGGCTCAACGCTTACATGGGGTAACCCGATTGATATCGGCACCACAGATTCCGAGAAGGCGATTCAGCTTCTTGCGTGGGATGTTACCGAAAAACAGCAGAACGGTCTCGGTAACACGAATCCCAGAGAGGCTCGTATGATTTGGCTCACAAAAGATGCTGCCGAAACGATTGCAAGCGGCTGCGGTTCTAAATCAGAATTGGAAGGTGTTTTGAAAGACACTGCTCGCAGGCCTCTTTGGATGCGTACATACGCTCACTATTGGGCTAACACCGGCTCAAAAATTCATCTGAACACCACCTTTGATCAGCATTATAACGATCTCAAGAGAGGTGCGTCAACCGAAAATGTTGAACGCGATTATGTCTCAACTACACTCACACCCGAGTGGCTTGCCGGCGTTGTGCCGTACGAAACACTTGACACAACACAGACTATCAGCGAAGGAAATACCGGCTTTGTTATTACAGGCGGTGATATCAGCAGCCAGATTCAGATTATGCCGGGCGGCGATTGCTGTTCGTTCAATGTGAACCTTCCTCGCGATTGGAACACATTGGTTGCACGAGAAGGATACGGTCCGATTGAGGATTACTATCTTTCAGAGTGAATCTGAGTATTAATCATCGCTATTTTACTTTTACAAAACCATTATCAGAAAGGATGGTACTATGAAGCCAAAAAACTTTAATCGCATGATTTCCTTGCTGCTTAGTTTGTTGATTGTTATAAGTGGTTTTATATTTTCTTTGATAACATCGGGTGCTGCAGTATTGCCGGACGGTTATGAAAATGAATTTGAAGAGCAAGGCAAAAGCTATGAAAACCTCGGTATTCTCGAGGACGAATACGACAAGATTGAACCAAAAAACAACAGATATCCTGTTATTTCTCCAAGCAGTAAGTATGACGCGTCATATCCGCCTTTGTTTATCGGTTCATATGAGGAAGTTGAGAAGTATTTTAAGGAAAACGGTATGACAGATGGTCTGCCCATAATTCCTCCCACCAAGCTCAAGGCTGAAAAATTTATCGGATATTCCTCATATGGGTTCAACGATGTAGTCGCAACTATCAGCGGACGAGAGGTAAAAACTTATATGGTAGCGGCAAACGCAATTATGGCAGGCTGTTCACCGGAATATTTACCTATATGTATAGCGTTTACAGAGGCATTAAGCGACAGTAAATATCTTAATTCGTTACGTTCAGGTAAACTCACTCCGATGATGTATGTCAACGGTCCTGTTGCGCGTCAAATCGGGATAGATAATGAACAGGGCATGACCACCGAGGAGTGCAATATCAGTATCGGACGCTTTATGGAGCTTGCTCTTATCAATCTTGCAGGCATAAAGCGCACAAACGCATTCGGTAATGTTCAGCCGTTGGTATTTTCGGAAAACGAAGAGGCTTGTTTGAATATCGGTTGGGAACCGCACCACGTTGAACAGGGCTATCAGCTCAACGATAATGTTATCACAGCAACATCGTTTTCAATGTGGGGCAACAATGTAACTCCTGCTACAGACCTTCCCGAAGAAATTATGAAGGTTCTTGCATGGGATATCACCGAGAAAAACCTCGGCGCTCTGGGCAGTGCATCTGTCTATGATAATGCCAACACAAAGCGTCTTATTTTCATAACAGAATCTGTAGCCGCAGCTTTGGCAACTAAGTACACCACAAAGGACGCTCTCGAAAATGCTCTTGTAGATAACGCCCGCAGACCTCTTTGGATGCGTACATACGCTTACTATTACGCAAATAGGGACAATGCGCTCTCAAAATCTTTTTCCGATGTTTATGATGAACTTAAAGCTAACGAAAAAGAGGACGCTAAACTAACGGCTTCTCCTGCTTGGCTGAACGGTATAACATACTCAAACATCGAAACTGTTGCTACAATGACAAAGGGCAACACAAGTATCATCATCACGGGCGACGGCTCTCGTAATAAAACTCAGGTTATGCCCGGCGGTGTTTCGGTATCAAAAGAGGTCAAACTTTCGAACAGATGGGATTCACTTGTTACAAGTATGAATTACAATCCAATTTCAAGCTTTTATCTTTCCGAACAGGATAATACAATAACTCCGCCAGAAAGCGTGCCTTCGGTTCTTACAGACGGAACATACCGTATTCTTGAACCTACAACAGGCTCATCATATCTCACAAGACCGGGCAGAGTGTACCTCGACTCCTTAACGAACACACTATACTATTATGCTCAGGGCGCAACGGATACAGGTTCGGTTGTTTTAGATCCTGATGCGGATGCAGTCTTTATCTCATATCTAAAGACTTTGGGAGCAAACAGTTCGTTTAGTGTTAGTAACGGTAAATTTACAGATATCACCATCCGTTTCTCGTCGAACTCAAGCAAGCTAAACAACAATACGGTTGCTCTTACAAACGAGTCATTCAGCGGGCTTGCTCTTACGCTTCACGCTAACAACAACGCAGGCAGCAATGCCGCGGGCGGACTTGCAAAGGACGGAGCGACAATCGTTATGTCGGACACCGTAACATCATATGAAGCGAGCCTCGACGGAGACCTTGTTATGGGTGACACGACGAACTCCGACTTCGTTAAGCTCAGCGGCACTACGGTTACTGT
>JAFLUC010000013.1 GCA_022509005.1 Oscillospiraceae bacterium
AATGATTGGAGGCACAACAATGAGAGTTAAGATTACTTTAGCTTGCCAGGAATGTAAGCAGAGAAATTACAACACAATGAAGAATAAGAAGAATGATCCTGACAGACTTGAAATGAGTAAGTATTGTAAGTTCTGCAGAAAGCATACTACACATAAGGAAACAAAGTAAGTTTTAAGGGACTGTTATTTAAAAGTAAAGGAGTAGTAGTATGGCTGAGGCAAATGCAGTATCAAAGACAAAGAAGCCTTTCTTTGCAAGAATAAAGAAATTTTTTAAGGACACAAAATCAGAGCTTAAAAAGGTAACGTGGCCGTCAAAGGAACAGTTGAAGCAGAATACGGGTATTATTATTGCGTTCATCATTATGGTTGCTATATTCCTTTTAATATTCGACACAGCGTTCGGAGCGCTTGTAAGCTTCCTTCCAAAGCTGTCATAATACAGATTTGCTGAATGGAGGATGAATATGGCAGAAGATGCTAAGTGGTATGTAGCTCACACATATTCCGGTTACGAGAATAAGGTTAAGGAAAGTATAGAAAAGACTGTTGAGAACCGCGGTTTACAAAATCTCATCATGGACGTAAAGGTTCCGGTTGAGGATGTAGTTGAAAAGCGCGGCGATACAGAGAAGATAGTTCAGAGAAAGATTTTCCCGGGTTATGTTGTAATCAAAATGATTATGACTGATGAGAGCTGGTACGTTGTTCGTAACACACGCGGCGTCACAGGCTTTGTAGGCCCCGGTTCAAAACCGGTTCCGCTCTCAGATTCCGAGGTAAGAATGATGGGTGTTGACGAGGTTCGCCGAGCTGAAATTAAGCTTAGCGTAGGTGATCTTGTAGAGATCCAGGCAGGTCCGATGGAGGGCTTCTCGGGAAATATCGAGAAAATCGATCAGGAAACAGGTACTCTTTGGGTTACCGTTTCAATGTTCGGCCGCGAGACATCTGTGGAAATTAACTACACACAGGTTGCGCTTGTCGATTAAAATTGTTTACTTAAGCCCATGGCTTTAGTATATAAAAGGCACGAAAAGTGCCGTCCCTCTGGAAACAGTGGGAGGACATGTTATTGTCCGATTTTACCACATCAAGCGTTTATTCGCTTTAGAATTTAAGGAGGTGGCCGTAATGGCACAGAAGGTAACAGGTTATATTAAGTTGCAGATTCCTGCCGGCAAAGCAACACCGGCACCACCGGTTGGTCCTGCATTGGGTCAGCATGGTGTAAACATTATGCAGTTCACAAAGGAATTTAACGAGAAGACAAAGCAGGATGCAGGTCTTATTATCCCGGTAGTAATTACCGTTTACGCTGACCGTTCATTCTCATTCGTTACAAAGACTCCGCCGGCTGCAGTATTGATCAAGAAGGCTTGTAAGATAGAGAGCGGTTCAGGCGTTCCTAACAAGACAAAGGTTGCTACAATTTCAAAGGCTGACGTTGAGCAGATCGCAAAGACAAAGATGCCGGATCTTAACGCAGCATCACTTGAAGCAGCTATGAGCATGATCGCAGGTACTTGCAGAAGCATGGGCGTAGTAGTAGGAGACTAATAGAGTATTTAGTTTAAAGAATGAGGTGGGAGGGATTTTTCCCGCTTAACCACGAAGGAGGATTTAAAATGTTCAGAGGTAAAAAGTACAAGGACAGTGTTAAGCTTGTAGATAAGACAAAGCTTTATGACACTGAAGAAGCTATGAAGCTTGTTACAGAGACAGCAAGAGCTAAGTTTGACGAGACTGTTGAAGCTCACATAAAGCTCGGTGTTGACTCAAGACATGCAGACCAGCAGGTAAGAGGCGCAATCGTTCTTCCGCACGGAACAGGTAAGAGCGTTAAGGTTCTCGTATTTGCAAGAGGTCCTAAGGCTGAGGAAGCTAAGGCAGCAGGCGCTGACTATGTTGGCGAGATGGATCTCGTAGAAAAGATTCAGGGCGAAAACTGGTTCGATTTCGACGTTGTTGTTGCAACTCCGGATATGATGGGTGTTGTTGGTCGTCTCGGTAGAGTGCTCGGTCCTAAGGGACTTATGCCGTCACCGAAGGCTGGCACAGTTACAATGGACGTTACAAAGGCTGTAAACGAGATTAAGGCAGGTAAGATTGAGTACAGACTCGATAAGACAAACATCATTCACTGCCCGATCGGTAAGGCATCATTCGGTGCGCAGAAGCTCACTGATAACTTCACAGCTCTTATCGGCGCTATCGTAAAGGCTAAGCCGGCAGCAGCTAAGGGTCAGTATCTCAGAAGCGTAGTTGTCGCTTCAACAATGGGCCCCGGAATAAAGGTTAACCAGGCAAAGTTAGGCTAATCTTGAGAAAAAATTAAAATTTATACTTGACAACTTAAAGATAATATGTTATCATATACAAGTTGACAGACCGTAGACAGTCGGCATGAGAAATCTGTAAGTCCAACCGAGGTATAAATTCATTAGGAAATTTATGGCTCTTTGCGTCTACGGCAAAGAGCCTTTTAATTGCGTTCATACACGGAACGGCAGTAAAGGCATAATAGAACACATCAGGAGGTGAAACATTTATGCCAAACGCACAGGTTTTAGAAGCTAAGAAAGCACAGGTAGCGGCAGCAACTGAGCTCATCAGGTCAGCACAGACAGGTGTTCTCGTTGACTACAGAGGTCTTAACGTTGCTGAGGATACTGAGCTTAGAAATAAGCTTCGTGAAGCTAACGTAACTTACATGGTTATCAAAAACAAGATTCTTGAGAGAGCAGTCAAAGAGGCTGGTATCGAAGGTCTTGACGAGGTACTCCACGGACCGACAGCTCTTGCAGTTTCAGCTGAGGATGCAGTAGCTCCGGCTAAGGTCATTGCAGATTTTGCAAAGACAAATGATAAGCTCGAGCTTAAGGGCGGATTCATGGACGGCGCAGCAATGTCACTTGACGAGGTTAAGAAGCTTGCAGCTACACCGAACTTCGAGACATTGATAGCGAAGATGATGGGCAGCTTACAGTCACCGATCAGCGGCTTAGCAAGATTGCTTGCTACTGTTGTTGATGGCGGCGTTGAAATAGCTGATCTTATCGCAAACAAGGCTGCTGATGCTCCGGCAGAGGCAGAGACTCCGGCAGAAACACCGGCAGAATAATCTTTAGAAGATTAACAAGAACAAATTAATTAATCCGAAATTAACAATCAATAGGAGGAAAATAAAATGGCAGATTTAAATGCAATTCTTGATTCAATCAAGGAACTTAAGTTACTTGAAGTAGCAGAGCTCGTAAAAATGATGGAAGAGGAGTTCGGCGTAAGCGCAGCAGCTCCGGTTATGGTAGCAGGCGCAGCTGAAGGCGGCGCAGCAGCAGAAGAGAAGACAGAGTTCGACGTAGTACTTGCTGAGGTTGGTGCTTCAAAGATGAACGTTATTAAGGCTGTTAAGGCTCTCACAGGTCTTGGTCTTAAGGAAGCAAAGGCTGCAGTTGACGGCGCTCCGGGCGTAATCAAGGAAGCTGTTCCGACTGAGGAAGCTCAGAAGATGAAGGAAGAGCTCGAAGCAGCTGGTGCTAAGGTTGAATTGAAGTAATCATACTCTGATTTTATCTACAGCTTGCCGGATTATGTGCGGTAAGGAGGTTATATAATGTTGATAGATTTATCTTCGATAATCAAGATAACAGGCGCTAAGATTGTGCTTAATGATACGGTAGGTATTAAAACTGCTGAATTTCTTGGTGAAACATATAGCTTTAAGGAACCGCTTAAGATTAACGGTGAAATATTTAATAACGGTAAGTCACTCACACTTAAAGCCAGTGTAACGGGTAAGATGCAGACCGAATGTGCGAGATGTCTTAAGCCGATAGAGGTAGAGGTGGATTTTGATATCCACGAGCTTCTGTCACGTGCGGAGGACGGCGCACAGGAGGACGATGATGTTATCCTGTTTGACGGCTATGAGATTGAGCTTGACGATATCGTTACAGACCATTTCCTGATGAATATATCGGGAAGATACCTCTGTACAGAGGATTGTAAAGGACTTTGCCCCAAATGCGGTCATGACCTTAACGAAGGTGACTGCGGTTGTGACAGAGAATATATAGATCCGCGCTGGCAGGCTTTAGCGGATATACTTAATCAGCAGAAGGATGAAAATCCTGACTGATGGACTAAGCATTAGAGTATTGATATTTTAATTGGAGGTGTAACGAATGGCAGTACCTAAGAATAAAGTTTCAAAAGCCAGAAGAGATAAGAGACGTGCTAACTGGAAGCTCACTGCTCCGAATTTGGTAGAGTGCCCACAGTGCCACACTCTTAAGCTGCCTCACAGAGTTTGTCCGAATTGCGGACAGTACAAGGGTAAGGAAGTTATCAAGGTTGAGGATTAATTTCCGGCTTGTGAAGAGTATCCGGACCGTTCCGAAAGGAACGGTCCTTTTTTGCTGTATTTGCGTAAAATTCGTTGCAATAACGGATTAATTGTGATATACTTACAGTATATCAAACAAACGGAGAACCACAATTATGAATGACTGTATTGAGATAAGGAATTTAATAGTATTTGCTAATCATGGAGTTATGCCTGAGGAGAAAACGATGGGACAGAAGTTCATGATTTCGATGAAGCTGTATAATGATATGTCACAAGCGGCAAAAACAGACGATATAAATAAGGCTGTGAATTATGCCGAGGTATGTTCCTTTGTTACCGAGTTCACAAAGCAGAACCGCTGTAAGCTAATTGAAGCGGCAGCGGAGAATATTGCAAATGCGCTGCTTGTATGCTATCCGACGCTGTCGCGTGTGGATATAACCCTAAAAAAACCGTGGGCGCCAATCGGGCTGCCGCTTGACAGCGTCGCTGTAGAGCTCACGCGAAAAAGACATATTGTATATATAGGCATCGGCTCGAATATGGGCGATAAGCAGGGGTATCTTGATTTCGCCGTTAAAAGCCTTGAGGAGAGCGATGTATGCAATGTAAGAAAGGTATCGAGATTCATTGTAACAAAGCCTTACGGAGGCGTAGAACAGGATGATTTCTTGAATGGCTGCATAGAGCTTGATACTGTTTTAGAGCCTAAGGCACTGCTGGATTTACTGCATGAAATAGAAAATAAGGCGGAAAGAAAGAGAGAGGTCCACTGGGGACCGCGCACGCTTGATCTTGATATTCTGCTATATGATGATATGGTTATGCACACGGACACACTTACAATCCCGCATCCGGAAATGGCAAAGCGTGAGTTTGTACTTTCGCCGCTTACTGAGATTGCGCCGTATGCGTATAACCCGGTGGCGAGAGATTATGCGGTGAATATGCTTGAAAGGATAAAGTGTAATGATAACACCTGATTATTATGATAAGTTCGGCTGTATAGGCGGAAAATGCCGTAACAACTGCTGCAAAGGCGGCTGGGATATTGAGGTGGATGATGATGCGCTCGACCGTTTCGGACAAATAGAAGGAAGCTTTGGCGAGCGTGTTCGCAGCGCGGTGAACGAAGAAAACTGCTTTAAGCATGTTGACGGTCACTGTCCGCTTCTAAGCGATGACGGCTGGTGTGAAATGGTGCGTCATGGTAAGGAGCTGTGTATCATCTGTGACGAATATCCGCGTTTTACCGAGTATTGGGAGGACTATTGCGAGCGCGGTATTTCTGTTTCCTGCGAGGCTGCGGCTGATATAATTCTTAACAACAAGTCAAAGGTGAAGCTGGCAGGTAAATCAGAGCCGTGCAGCGAGCCGATTTTCACGCTTATATATAAGGCGAGAAATAAGGTGTTTGAAATTCTGCAAAACCGTGATATTGATATTTTCAAGAGGATGAGCCTTGCGCTTGATTACACAGCGGAGCTGCAGGAGCAGATTAATATTGACGATTATAAAACCGAGCCGGATTTTGAGCCGGTTGACCGTCGTGAGAACCATATAAGCGCTGCGGCATATATTGATTTTATAAAAGATCTTGAAATGCTCAATCCCTCATGGGGGGATATTTTGAAAAGGGTTTATGAGCATGAGAAAAATGCTCCGGTGCATACTGTAAATGAGCTTATGGCGGAGCAGCTTATAGTGTATTTTGTTTTCAGGTATTATTTGAAGGGTGCGTTTGATTGTGATGTGCTTTCAAAAATGAAGCTTGCAATAGTAAGCGTTATGACAATCATTGCAATAGAGAATGTACTTGGCGATTTTGCGGAGTGTGCAAGATTGTATTCGATCGAGATTGAGCATGACGAGGATAATCTTGAAGCGATTTATGATGAGTTTTTGTTTAGTGATGTTCTGACCTATGAGAATATACTGGATATGATAGGATAAAAACGGTTGTCAGCAAATATTTGTTGTTTTTCGATAAATATTTGTTGACAATTATTTTTTTATCTGTTATAATATAGCCGAAAGTGAGCAATCCGCTTGTGGATTGTAGCGTAGAAAGAGGCGGTGGTATAATGAACAGGCTTAACAAAATTACAAAGCTCATAGTTGATATTTTATTTTATATTGGAATACTCTGTGTTATTTCCGTACCGTTTACGGTAAAGTATATCAGCGGATTTTATGGTTATAACAGCAGAGAGACAGTAATATTTGCAATAATGCTGATTATAACCGGTATTGCAGCGGTATATATACTGTATGAATTCAAGCGTATGTTCAGAACGCTTGTTGGCGGTAATCCTTTTGTAGCAGCAAATGTAAACAGTCTAAAAAGAATGGCGGTTTCATGCGTTATAATTACGGCTGTTTATTTAGTGAAGTGCTTTATGATGTTTACATTTGCTACGGTGGTAATTGTGATAGTATTTGGTATAGGAACCCTGTTCTGCCTGGTGTTAAAGGATTTATTCAGGCAGGCGGTGGAATACAAGGAAGAAAATGACCTGACAGTTTAGAGAAGAGGAGTTGACAGCAGGTGTCTATTGTAATAAACCTGGACGTAATGATGGCAAAACGGAAAATCGGATTAATGGAGCTTGCCGATAAAATGGGAATAACCCCGGCAAATTTGTCGATTTTGAAAAACAACAAGGCAAAGGCTGTGCGGTTTGCAACATTGGAGAGGATCTGCGAAATCCTCGACTGTCAGCCGGGCGATATATTGGAGTTCAGAAAATAAGCTTTTATCCCTGTATAATCAGGGATAATTTTAATAATACAAATTATCGAAAAACAATAAATATTTATTGTTGTAGATTTGAGAAGCAGAAAGGAGTCATACATGATAAAGAAGTTTATGGCAGTTGCATTTATTATCTATATCGCAGTATTGTTCAAAATAACAATATTCCGAAACGGTTTCGGCACATATGAGTTAATGGAAAACGGAAAAATCAATGCTGTTCCGATTATAAATCTTATAAGCGTGTTCAAAAGCAATCCGTTATTCTTTATATATGTTTTTGTAGGTAATATTATATGGTTTATTCCACTGGGATTTTTTCTTCATAAATTGACAAATTTAAAAACAATACATATTGTTATGATTGGGTTACTGCTTTCATTGGTCATTGAGACTACTCAATACGTTTTCGGAGTAGGAGAAAGCGAGCTTGATGATCTGATACTTAACACCATAGGAACAAGTCTGGGCGTTGTTACGGGTAAATTACCTAACGGTCAAGGTAGATGAAAGGAGAGATTTTAATGAAAAAATATGCGATATCTGTTATAGGAATACTCATTATTATTTTACTTTTGGCATGTAATATCAATAATATTCTAAGTCATGCTTTTCAAAGCCGCATATCTCATGTGATTGGTGTTAATATTCGCAAGGGAACCGAAATCACTCATACTGATTCTCATGGCGGATTTCATGGCGACGGAACAACTTTTGTGGCTGTCAGCTTTTCCGATGATACTGTATTAAAGAAAATATCAAAAAATAGGAATTGGAAAGCTATGCCATTAACAGACAATCTTACAGCGCTTAAAGACCTGCTCGATAAAACTAAAGCTGACATTCCTGAAGTCCGGAACGGATACTATTATTTTATTAACAGACAGGCCCGACATGCGAAGAGACACGATGACTCTGATGTATTGGGTCGGTATTCATATAATTTTACGCTTGCAATATACGATGCAGATACAAATATTCTGTATTACACTGAACTTGATACATAAATATCAGCGGTATTATGGAGAAATGTCATATTTTTGAAATTTTCATTGATGGGAAACTGATGAAATAATTTTCGTGGGAAACGAACTCTTTCAAGTATAAAAGAATCTATAGATCAACAGCCGGCTTGGCTTCAGGTTTTTTATAGATTGAGAATGAAATCGGAGGATATATAATATTAGAAAAAACACGGCAAAGTTTTACCTTGCCGTGTTTTAATGTGGTCGGGATGACTGGATTTGAACCAGCGGCCCCTACGTCCCGAACGTAGTGCTCTACCAAACTGAGCCACATCCCGTTATATTATGGCGGAGGAGGTGGGATTCGAACCCACGAGCCCTTTCGGACTACCGCATTTCGAGTGCGGGCCGTTATGACCACTTCGATACTCCTCCATACGTTTTCGCCCGAACGTTTATCCGCTCTCTAACGAACAATAGATATTTTACCACAAAGCGCGCATTTTGTCAAGTATTTTTTTGAAAATTTTATCCGTCAGAAAATTTAGTGAAAACAAGCAAAAATATTCACATTTCTTAGTTTAATTTGCCGTAAACGCTTGAATTTTTTATAGAAAAATGATATAATATCATATAAGTATCAGCATTTTCAAAACACACTTTAAAGAGAAAGGAAACGCGGTTTAAAATGGTTCGCAAGGTCTGGAAATTCAGGAATGACAAGATAAAAGCAGACGCAATTAAGCGTGCTGCACAGAAGAATAACATACCGCTCATTATAGCAAACATACTTCTGAACCGCGATATTCCTGAAGCAGAGTTTTCTTCATTTATGTCCAAATCAAAAAAAGACATAAAAAATCCTTTTGATATGCTTGATATGGAAAAGGCGGCGGATAGAATAAAAACTGCTATCGAAAATCATGAAAAAATAGTGATATACGGCGATTATGACGTTGACGGCATAACATCAACGGCGATGTTGTATGAGTTTTTGGAAAATAACGGAGCCGATGTTGAATACTATATCCCTGACCGAAAGGACGAGGGTTATGGAATAAATATCATGGCGGTGAATAAACTCATAAAGCGCGGAATAAATTTACTTGTGACTGTGGATTGCGGAATAACTGCGATTGGCGAGGTTGAATTTGCAAAACTTCAGGGTATGGATGTAATAATAACAGATCATCATACATGCAAGGAGCGTATTCCGACAGCGGCAGCTGCCGTGGTGAACCCTAAGCGTCCTGATGACGAGTATGGATTTGACGGACTTGCGGGGGTTGGAGTGGCGTTTAAGCTTGTACTTGCGCTTGCAATAAAGCTTGGTCTGAACACCGGAAAAACCTTTGATGAATATGTTGATCTTGCAGCAGTGGGAACTATTGCGGATGTTGTGCCGCTCAGAGATGAAAATAGAATTATTGTTGATAAAGGACTAAAACTTTTACAAAACCCAAAGCGTCCCGGACTGAGAGAGCTTCTTGCGGTGGCAGGTGTGGCGGATAAAAAGATGAACGCCTCAACAATAGCGTTTTCGATCGCCCCGAGGCTTAATGCCGCAGGCAGGCTTGGAACTGCCGTAACAGCTGTTGAATTGCTCCTGACGAAGGATAACGATAATGCGATAAGAATTGCGAGAGAGCTGGATCGGGAAAACAGGGAGCGTCAGGATACGGAGCAGGAAATCAATCTTGAAGCTCTTAATATGATTGCAGACGATCCGAATTTTGCTAAGAAAAAGGTTATAGTTCTCGCAAAGGAGGGCTGGCACAACGGAGTTATCGGAATTGTTGCCTCCCGGATTACAGAGAAATTTTATAAACCGACAATCCTTATATCGCTTACAAACGGCAAAGGTAAGGGCAGCGGCAGAAGTATAGCAGGCTTCAATCTGTTTGACGCGTTAAATGACAGCGACGAGCTTCTTACCAATTTCGGTGGTCATGCTGTTGCGGCAGGCTTGGGGATAAACGAAGATAATATAGAAGAATTCACAAAGAAAATAAATAAATACGCTGAGAAGGTTATGACAAGCGAGGATATGCTCCCGGTTGTGGAAATAGATTGTATGCTCGGCGGCAGGAATCTTAATACAGGAACCGTAAAGGTGTTAAGCGCTCTTGAACCATACGGAATGGGAAATGAAAAACCGGTGTTTGGAATAAAAAATGCATTTGTTACAGCTGTTTCGGCTGTCGGAGTGGATAATAAGCATATACGAATGCAGATTGAAAAGGATGGGGTAAGAATTAATTGCATTGGTTTTAATATGGGCGAATATACGCGGCTTATAAGTCCCGGTGACAATGTTCATCTTGCATTCAGACTGGACACTAACGTCTATCAGGGTATAGAATCGGCGCAGCTTGTGCTTGTTGATATAAAGACTTTAAATTAACTCTACATTTATACGGAAGCGAAACGGAGGCATATTATGATTGACACTGTGAAAAACGTCATACTTGAGCCGGAAAAAATTCCGCAGAGAAATATCAAGGATACAGATAAGCTTATTGAAGAAATAATTGACATGGTCAATAAATACAATCCGAATGCGAATACGGATATGATTTATATCGCATACAGATTTGCAAAGAACCTGCATGAGGGACAGAAGCGCAAGAGCGGAGACCCATATATAATCCATCCGGTAGAGGTCGCATATATTGCCGCTCAGCTTGCCCTTGATTCAACGGCGATAACGGCATGTCTGCTTCATGATGTTGTGGAGGACACCGCCTGCACCTATGATGATGTCACGGCACTTTTCGGAACCTCTGTGGCAGAGCTGGTGGACGGCGTAACAAAGCTGCGGCAGATCAAATATACAAGCCGTGAAGAACAGCAGGTCGAGAATCTGCGTAAGATGTTTCTTGCAATGTCAAAGGATATACGCGTTGTAATCATAAAGCTTATAGATCGTCTGCATAATATGCGTACAATGAATTTTATGCCGCGGCATAAGCAGCTCAGAATATCAAAGGAAACACTCGATGTTTACGCTCCGCTCGCGCACAGGCTCGGTATTGCAAAAATAAAGATAGAGCTTGAGGATCTCGCACTTAAATATCTCGATCCTGTAGCGTACGAGGAAATACGAGAAAGCATAAACCAAAAAAAGAGCGCGCGAGATAAGTATATTGCAGATATTATGGATATTCTGCGCCAAAAGCTTGAAGATATGGATATAAACGGAACTATAACAGGCCGTGCGAAACATTTTTATAGCATATGGCGTAAGATGTATACGCAAAATAAGACGATAGACAGCCTGTATGACCTTTTTGCGGTGAGGGTTATAGTTGACTCTATTCAGGACTGCTACGCAGTTCTTGGTATGGTTCATGACTTATACACGCCTGTTCCGATGCGGTTTAAGGACTACATTGCAATGCCGAAGCCAAATATGTATCAATCGCTTCACACAACCGTTATTGGACCGAATGGTACACCGTTTGAAATACAAATAAGAACCTGGGAAATGCACCACGTTGCGGAAAATGGTATTGCCGCGCATTGGAAATATAAAGAGGGCAAGAACGGCGAGACGGAAATGGATTCAAAGCTTGAATGGGTTCGCACACTGCTCGATACTCAGCAGAATATAATTGATTCTGACGAGTTCTTTAATACTCTTAAATTTGATTTGTTTTCTGACGAAGTGTTTGTATTTACGCCTCAGGGGCGGGTTATATCACTTCCGGCAAACAGTACAGTAATCGACTTCGCGTTCGCTATTCATTCAGAGGTTGGCTATAAGATGAGCGGCGCGAAAATAAACGGAAAAATAGTTCCGAACAACTATCAGCTTGTCAATGGTGAAATAGTGGAGATCCTGACAAGCAACCAGCACGGTCCGAGCCGTGACTGGCTCAAGATCTGCAAAACGTCGCGCGCAAGAAATAAGATAAATCAGTGGTTCAAGCGAGAGCGGCGCGATGAAAACATAGTAGAGGGCAAGGACGCAATCGAGCACGAGCTGAAAAGACTTGGTCATACCCATGCACAGCTTTTCAGAACGGAATGGGTTCCGATACTGCTGAAAAAATACGGCTTCAACACGCTTGATGATCTGTATGCCGCTGTTGGGTATGGCGGGCTTACCGCCGGCAAAGTGGTTATGCGCCTCAGGGAGGAGCTTTTAAAGGAGATAAGAGAGCGTGAGCGACAGACTGAACTGAAGAAAATGATTGAGCAGGAGCCGCAAAAGCAGCCTGAACCTGAAAAAAAGAGTCCGAGATCCTCAAACGGTATAATAGTAAAAGGCATAGAAAACTGCTTGGTGCGTCTGGCGCGCTGCTGTAATCCTGTTGCGGGAGATGATATCGTAGGCTTCATTACAAAAGGCAGAGGTGTAAGCGTACACCGTGCCGATTGTACAAATGTTATGCAGGAGCATCTTTCAATGGAGGATCGGGCGAGACTTATTGATGTAACATGGGATGCGGAGCGCGCATCGACATATGACGCTAATGTACGTATAACCGGTCAGGATCGCGACGGTATGCTTCTTGATGTGACGGGTATTCTTATTACGCATCAAGTGCCGTTCAGATCCGCCAACGCTTATGTAACAAAAAGCGGCGAGGCTGTTATTGAGGTTGGAATACAAATAAAGAATACCTCGGATCTTGCAAAGATAACAAAGCTATTTAAGCAATTGCCGGGTGTTGAGACAGTTACTCGTTCTATAAAATAAGAGGTAATAATGGAAAAACAGGAAGTAAAAATCACAACCGAATTTATAAAGCTTGATCAGCTTATCAAGTTTGCCGGAATCGCATATTCCGGCGCTGAAGCAAAGGACATGGTGCTTAACGGCTGCGCCTTTGTAAACGGTGAGGAGTGTCTTATGCGCGGCAAAAAAATACGTCCGGGCGATGTGGTCACGCTTGAATTTGAAAATGCTGAATTTGAAATTTCGGTGGTATAATGTATATAAAAAAGCTTAAACTAAGCGGATTTCGCAACTATAAGGGAGCGGAGCTTGAATTTTCACCGCTTACAAATGTGATTTACGGCAATAATGCCCAGGGGAAAACAAACATTTTAGAGGCCGTATATCTGTTCGCGCAGGGTCGCAGTCATAGGGCGAAAACCGATAAAGAGCTGATACGATTCGGTGACGAGGCAGCAAGACTTAAAATTGATTTTGAAGACAGCACTCGCAGCTACAGCGGACAGATACAGATATTAAAAAATGGAAGAAAATCGGTTTCAATAAACCATGTCCATATAATGAAGCTCAGCAAGCTCATGAACTATCTGAATGTGGTTATGTTTTCGCCGGAGGATCTGAATCTCGTTAAAGGATCGCCGAATGTGCGGAGGCGGTTTATAGACAGCTCTGTAAGCCAGCTCTATCCGTCGTATCTCGCGAATCTCATGGAGTATAACAAAGCACTCAATCAGAAGAACAGTCTTTTAAAAATGCTGCGTAAAAACGGCATAAATTCAGATCCGACATTGTCGGTATGGAATGAGCAGCTCGCCCAAAACTGCGCAAAGATAATGAAGTCACGCGTCAGATTTATAGAAGAAATAAACGAGGCCGCACAGAAAATTCAGAATGAAATATCGGGCGAAAAGCTCTATATAAAATATCTGCCGAGTATAAAATCAGAAAATATTTCACCGGAAGCGGTTGCAGATTATCTTAAAGAGCGCGAGAGGCGCGAACTGGAATTTGGTGCATCCCTTTACGGCGTTCAGCGTGATGATATTGAAATATTTGTAAACGATCGTGAGGCGAAGCTGTTCGGCTCGCAGGGGCAGCAGCGTACCGCGGCGCTGAGTATGAAGATCGCACAGTCAGAGTATATAAAGGAGATAAAGGGCGAATACCCGGTGCTGCTTTTAGACGATATAATGAGCGAGCTTGATATAAACCGCCGTATGTATCTCGCGGAGCGGATCCGTGATAAGCAGGTACTTATCACCTCAACGGATACTGATCTTATAAATAAAGATACAGATACAAGACTTTTTCACATAGAGAACGGAACGGTGATATAGATGTATCTCAGAATAAGCAATGACTGTGTTGTTCCGAAGGATGAGATTATAGGAATATTTGATATGGATAATACCACAGTATCAAGACAGGGAAGAAATTTTCTGCCCGAGGCAGAAAAAAACGGATGTATCATATATACATCGGACGAGCTTCCAAAATCATATGTGGTAACTGCCGGAGACGGTGCAGAGAAAGTGTACTTATCATCACTATCTTCGAGGATTCTGCAAAACAGAGCGAAATCCAAGGATTTGTTAGTATAGAAAGGAATGTAAAGACATGAATGAGAATAAGCCTGTAGAAACAGTATATGATGAAAGCCAGATACAGGTCCTTGAAGGACTTGAAGCGGTAAGAAAGAGACCGGGTATGTATATCGGTTCTGTTTCGATTGCCGGACTTCATCATCTGGTATATGAAATTGTAGATAACTCAATAGACGAGGCTCTTGCCGGATACTGTGACAAAATTCTTGTAGATATCAATGCAGACGGCACAGTGACGGTCCAGGACAACGGACGCGGTATCCCGGTAGGTATCCACCCGACAGAGGGAATACCGACGGTACAGGTTGTACTCACAATTCTGCACGCCGGCGGTAAGTTCGGCGGCGGCGGATACAAGGTATCGGGCGGTCTGCACGGTGTCGGTTCGTCGGTTGTTAACGCGCTTTCTGAGAAGCTTGAAGTAGAGGTTTCAGACGGCGAGCACGTATACTATCAGAGCTATGAACGCGGAACGCCGACGTGTGAGCTTAAGGTTATCGGGGACACGGATAAAACAGGTACAAAGATAACGTTCCTCCCTGACAGCGAGATATTTGAAACGCTCAATTTTGATTATGAGGTACTCCTGAAAAGACTGCGTGAGCAGGCATTCCTCAACAAGGGTGTTCGTATAATATTTACCGATAACCGCACAGAGGAAAAGCGCTCTGAGGAATTGTATGCCGAGGGCGGAATCAAGGAGTTTGTAACGTATATCAATGCCGGAAAGGATCCGATCCATGACGAGATAGTATATTTTGAAGCAAAGCGCGGCGACGATATGGAGGTCGAGATTGCGATGCAGTATACTACCGCATATTCCGAAACTCTTTTAAGCTTTGCAAATAACATTCATACCGTAGACGGCGGTATGCATGAAACGGGATTCAAAGCTGGACTTACACGTGTTCTTAACGATTATGCAAGAAAGCATAATATGCTTAAAGAGAAGGACGACAATCTTTCGGGCGAGGACACGAGAGAAGGTCTTACAGCTGTTATAAGCGTTAAGGTTTCCGAGGCCCAGTTTGAGGGACAGACAAAGACAAAGCTCGGAAACAGCGGTGCGAGAACTCTCGTTGATAACTCGCTCCAGGATAAATTCGCCGCGTTCCTTGAGGAAAATCCAAAGGTTGCAAGAGCGATTATAGATAAAACAATAAGCGCTTCACGCGCGAGAGAAGCAGCGAGAAAGGCTCGTGAAGCTTCAAGAAAGGGCTCGCAGGCAAGCAATGCCTCACTTTTAGGAAAGCTTGCACGCTGTACAGATGAGGGTGCGGATTACGCGGAGCTGTTCATTGTCGAGGGTGACAGCGCGGGCGGTTCAGCAAAGCAAGGCAGACACAGACGTTTCCAGGCGGTTCTGCCGCTTTGGGGTAAGATGCTCAATGTTGAGAAGTCAAGAATTGACAAGGTATACTCAAATGAAAAGCTGCTTCCTGTTATTCAAGCGCTCGGCGCGGGAATAGGCGAGGATTTCAATATTGACAACCTGAAATACGGCAAAATCGTCATAATGGCGGATGCCGATGTTGACGGTGCGCATATAAGAACGTTGCTTCTCACGTTCTTCTTCAGATATATGCGTCCGCTTATAGAAGAGGGACATGTGTATATCGCGCAGCCGCCGCTCTATAAGGTATGGAAGGGCAAGAATAAAGACGTTGTAGAGCGTTTCGTGTTCGATGAAGCCGCGCGTGACGAGGCGATCAGAGAACTTGGCAAGGGCGCAAAGGTTCAGAGGTATAAGGGTCTCGGAGAGATGGACCCGGCGGAACTGAAGGAAACCACAATGGATCCGGAAAAGCGTACAATGCTCCGTGTTGATCTTGAAGACGCGATTGAGGCGGATAGAATATTCACTCTTCTCATGGGCGAGAAGGTAGAGCCTAGACGTGATTTCATTGAGGCTAACGCTAAGTATGTAAGCAACTTGGATATATAATAAAGCGAATAAATCCCCCTGTATAAGCAATAATATATACAGGGGGATTTTTGTATGTTCAAGCATTTTACATTATTTGTTCTCGGCGGCATAAGCTATCTGCTTATTGAACTGCTCTGGCGCGGCAGATCACACTGGGCAATGTTTGTATTGGGCGGTATATGCTTTTTACTTATCGGAGCTATAAACGAGGCGAACAGAAGAAGAATACCGATGCTTTTACAGGCGTTTATGGGCTCTGTTATAATAACAGCTTTAGAATTTGCAACAGGCTATATAGTTAACATAAAACTGCATATGAACGTATGGAGCTATTACGATATTCCGTATAATATAATGGGGCAGATATGTCTGCCGTATATGATTTTGTGGTTCTTTCTCTCGATCGTCTGCGTTTTTGCCGATGACTGGCTCAGATATTATCTGTTTGACGAAGAACGACCGAAGTATAAATGGTTTTAATAGAAAAGATTGATTGCTTTTATTTCAAGCTTGTGATATAATTGAATATCATATATGAAATAGGGGTAGCACGTTATGATTATAAAAAAAATATATTCATTTATAAAAAATGAAACAGTGCTGAGCATTGCGGCAATTCTTGCTGTAATATCATCTTTCTTTGTAAAGCCGGATATAGATTATCTCGGATATATAGATTTCAGAACTTTGGCGCTGCTGTTTTGCCTGATGGCAGTAATGGCGGGCTTGCAGAAAACAGGCGTGTTCAATGTTCTTGCACAGTGTTTGCTGAAGCGTGTGCATGGAATCAAGGGTCTTACCTTTATACTCGTTATGCTGTGCTTTTTCTTCAGTATGCTAATAACAAATGATGTGGCGCTTATAACGTTTGTGCCGTTTACCTTTACGGTTCTTAATATAGTGGATAAAAGTGTGAAGGACAAGCTCATAATTCCTGTGGTCGTAATGCAGACAATAGCGGCAAATCTCGGGAGTATGCTCACGCCTATCGGCAATCCTCAGAATTTATATCTGCAAGGAATTTCGGGGTTGGGCGTGGGTGAGTTTATTGCCCTGATGCTGCCGTATGCGGCAATATCGTTTGTGATGCTGTCGATATGGATATTTATAAGGCGTGACAAGGGCGGAATAAAGATAAGCTTTACCGAAAATGTACATATAGGCGATAAGAAAAGGATTATAGTTTATCTCGTAGCTTTTATTGTATGTTTACTTACAGTAGCGCGTGTGCTTGATTATAAGCTTACCCTGCTGATTGTAATTGCACTTATATCGGCGGCGGATTATAAAATTTTCGCAAAAGTGGATTATACGCTGCTTTTAACGTTTATCGCGTTTTTTGTATTCATAGGAAACATGGGACGCATACCGGTATTTGAAGAATATTTGAAAAGCGTTATTGATGGAAGAGAATGCATAACAGGCGTTTTATCAAGTCAGCTTATAAGCAACGTGCCGGCGGCGCTCTTGCTTTCGGGATTTACCGATAAGTTTAAAGAGCTGATTATCGGCGTGAATTTAGGCGGCCTGGGAACGCTGATCGCGTCAATGGCAAGCCTGATATCATTTAAGCTGCTCGGTCGTGAAAACAAGTCGCTAAGAGGTAAATATCTTATTTATTTCACAGTGTCAAATATTTTCTTTCTTGCCGTTCTGCTTGCGGCATATTATGTTTTCTAAATCTATATACAATCAAAAAAACGCACTCCCGGAGGAGTGCATTTTTGATTGTGCTAATTTGTTGATTATTCAGCTATCCACGGAACCATCTGATCGTTCCAGAAGAATATCTTCATCCGCACATCCGGAATATTGTCTACCTGTCCCGGAGTAGCGTTAGGGGTCATTGTAACACTCTTAAGCGTTCCATCTTCATTATAAACAGCATCATATCTGGTCCAACCGGTCGGTGGAACAACAGTCTTCCACTCGGTTGTAACATTTACATCAGATGTGAGGCTCCCTATTGTATAAATACCATCAGCATCAGCTGTTAGCTCAACGCCATCTGCAAGAACCTTTACAAGGTCAGCGCCATCTCTCGGAACAACTTTGAATCCTACTGCCCCGCCTTCTTCAATAGTAATGCTTCTCACAACCTCATTAGTAGCACTGTTTATACTAATAACATCTGTATCAAATGTTACAGTGTATGTTTTCGGTGTCGGAGTAGGACCTTCGCCATTAGCGATCTTTGTAAGCTCGCCTATGATATATTCAGCGATCTTTGTACCTAACTCTGATGTATAGTGGTTGTGATCAGGATACCAGCTCTGTACAAGCTCAATAACAGATGACGGAGCCTTGTAACCCTGATTGATGCTGTTGGCTGTATTAGCCAGACCTAAATCATCAGTTGTAAGACTATTGAAGTAATTCTCGCCCCATGTTCCTACGTCTATGTAATTTAAGTTATATTTCTCTGCAAGCGACTTCAGGAACTGAACTCTGCCGTTTGATGCTCTGGATACATTAAATCCTGCTGCCTCGGAATAGCTTCCGCCGTTTGAAAGATTAGGACCATCAGGAGTATGTGAAAGGATAACAGGGATACCGCCTCTCTGAATAACGCCCTGCACATAGTAGTACTCCATAAGCTGCTCATACGGCTCGCCTGACTCTGAGTTAATGCCCATGTTGATTGTTACATAATCGCCGGGTGCTATTGCGAGGAGAACCGCTTCAAGTCTTGCCTGGTTATAGTAGTTTGCTGAGTTACGTCCGGCCATACCATGGTTTGTGTAAGATGAGAATGTATCGCTGTACATAGCTGATGTCACACAGTTACCCCAGCTTGCGTATTCTCTTTCATCAACCCACATTGACGGATTTGCCGCCTGTGCAGCTTTATCTTCATTATACTTACTGTAATGTCCGTTATTCTTCGTTGTAGAGTCACCAATTGAGAAGATTGCCGGCTTTGCGCCAGGTGTCGGAGCAGCAAGCTGTGAAATCTGCAATGTGGAAATACTTGAACCTGCATTAAAGGTTAAATCAAGTATACCGTCACAGACAGCAACGTTAAACGAGCTTCCGCTCTTCGATGTTCCTGTTGCCGAACCGGAAACTGCTTCTGAAAGCATGCCGGAGCTTGTAGTTGAAACCGCTACTGTATAGTTACCGTTCGGAACCTTTACCTGCATTTTATATGCATCTGTTCCAGTTACACTTGAAGGTGTATCGCCATTTGCCGCTACGTCTGTAAGACCAGCGGTTGATGCGAAACCATAACCAAGATTATCGCTGTATACAGTAGAAGCTGTTACAGCCGTATAGCCTTCTTCGGGTTCTTCACTGCCAAATGCAAAGGTCATACCGTGAATGTTTACCTTTACTCTGTTTGTAAGACCTTCTGAATTTGCGGCCTGAACATATACAATTGCCGGAGAAGCACCTGCGGCAACTGTAAGTACGCCGGCTTCAAATGTTACTCCGTTAACGCTTGCGTCTCTTGTACCTGTGCTGTCGAGAAGTCTGTATGTAATTACATCATCTCCGCCTACCGGCTCACCTTCGCCGGTTCTTGTTTCAGCTTTATATGTAGCTACAACATCAGACTCACCTGCGAACGGAATTGTAATGCTCGATGTAGACTGCGTAAATGCTACATTGTTAGCTGAGGTGATGAACTGAATAGTTTTTGTGCTCTGTGCTGCGCCGGATTTTGCAACAACTGTTACAAGTCCTGACTGTGCACCCGGAGAAACTGTGAGAGTCGCTGTCTGAGGGCCTGTGGATGTAAGCTCTGCGTTTGCAACCTCTCCATCCTCGAATGACCACTCAACCTGACCTGTAGCTGGCAGATCGTCAGCTGTCAGCATTTCAGCCGATAACTCAAGAGTTGCCGGATCACCGCTTTCAGGTACTCTGATTGAGTCACTGCCGGACAGTATTTCCATGCTTGCAGCTACCGGTGTGTATACTCTGAGATTTCTGATACCCGAGGGGGAACCATTCATCGAAAATACGCTCGGTGATGCATCTTCATCGGATGCTTGCATACCTGTCGTGCCGATAAGAGTTCCTTCAGCATCGTAAACATTTACATAATACTGCTGGATCGACTTATCATATGAGGCAATAACCTTATACCATGTGTTGCCGTCAGCAGCAACATTTTCTATCGGCTTAGTGCCTGCAGTGTATTCAGCAGCTGTATTCGCTGCGTTACTTCTGGTGGTTCCTGTATTTACCTTGCTTCCGTCAAAAGAAACTTCAAAAGCCGAACGATAATTTCTTGCCGCATTGTTCGGAGTATTATTTGCATATACATAGCTCGAACCGTTTACCGGAAGTACCTCAAACTCAAATATCATCTGCGAACTCTGAGCGCCGATCGAAACTCCTGATGTAGTTGAACCGCTGCCGCCGTGGGAATTAAGTTCAAGATACTTTTTACCTGATGCATCTTTTCTTAAAGCAAGCGTTCTTGCGCCGTTCGAACCGATGCTTGCCCACTGTGCGAGCAATGGATCTTTAGTGTTTATATCACCGTTAGTCACTGTATAATCCACAAGCGAATCGGGATAAATATTCCAATCAGTAGGATAGCCTATCGGGTAAATCTGATTGGGGACCGCTGCTGCCGGATTTATAACAAACTTATAATCTCTTGTTATAACGGTTTCACCTTTTGTAACAGTAGCTGTCAGGATACAGTAATATGTACTTACGCCGTTTGTTATAACAATATTACCGGAAGCTTTATTATTCGTGAACGCCCATCCGATATAACCGTCGTCTGTTTCGGCTCCCTTCCATGACCAAACAATACTGTCACACATATCCTCGGTGAATTCCTCACCTGCTTTTGTGCCTTCTAATGCTAATTCAACCGGGAAGCTCTGTTCTTCCTTGTCGCCTGCGGGCGGTATGATTGTAGTGCCCGGAGTTGTTTTAAATGTTACGTCTTTAAGCTCATTTCCTGCATTTGGGTCAACCTCTGTAAATGTTACGAGATTGTCAATATAGAAATATTCATCGTCTGCGCCTGCGTTTAACTGTATTATCAGCTGATCAGGAATCTGACTGTTTCTGAAGCCCATAGCATCTTTTGATGCAACAACTGCGGCATCTGTTTTCTTTGTCTTGTATTCCTCTCTGTCATATACCGTAAAGGCTACGGTACCGCTGCCCTTTGTGCAATCCTTGATATCTGCAAGGATAGTGTACCAATGATCCATGGCCAAATCACCGGCCTTGCCATTCTGACCGTTGCCGCCTCCATATACCCAGCCGAGAGGAACAGAGGTTCCGCTTGTTGCGCCGTGGACTTTAATTGAAGTAGAACCTGACTTTCCGAATGTAAACACGGCACCGTTTGCATTCTTGTCAGCCGTACCACCTGTAAGAGCGACAGGGAAATTAACGTCCATTTCCAATTTGACATCGCCCTCTGAAACTCCGGGGAAATCACCAAAATTGATCGACGCGCCCTTATTGATCTTCAAAATCTTGTTTGAATCATCACCGGGCTCGCCTATTACTTCTGTATTTGCCGGAGCCGTATACTCGCCGTCAAAATTCTGCGACCACTTGTCTTCGCGTACAAGTTCCGCGTTTGCCGGGATTGCGAAAGCCATTGACCCAAGCATCGACACTGCCGATACCGAGGCAATAACCTTCTTAAAAAGTTTTCCTTTCATACAAATAAATCTCTCTTTCTTTAGATTTGTTTTTCAACATATTATAATTATAGCATATTTAATATTATTTGTACAGTTTTTAATTTTCAGCCTACATAAAATTTGAGATAGCTTTTTTGTGGATTTTCTACAAATTTATTAGAAAGTATTGTTTTATTTGCTATATCGGGAAAAGTATGATATACTAGAAATATCAAATAAGAAAAGGGAGGAATTAATTTTGAAAAAAAGAATATTTCCGGTATTGCTGTGTGTTATAATAACGGTCATGGCAGGATGCAGCAGAGGCAGTATCAAATTCGGAACCTCAGGTAAGGGCGGCACATATGGCGAGGTCGCATCAGCTCTTGCCGACATTGTTCATGCGGACAAAGAAAATATAAGCTTTGACGTGCGCGCCACGGCAGGATCGGCGGCGAATGTGAGACTCTTGTCTCAGAACTATCTTGATATGGCGATAGCGCAGGCGGATATAATTGATAATGCGTATAACGGAACAGGAACATTTGCCGGCAGCAAAAGCTACAGAGGCTATTCGGCGGTTGCGGGACTTTACACCGAGGCGTGCCAGATAATAGTCAGTGCAGAGTCTGATATTATGGAAATAGATGACCTTGAGGGTAAAAAAGTCAGTATAGGCGAAGCGGAATCGGGTACGGAGCAGAATGCTGTTCAGATTTTAGAGGCTTACGGTTTGAATAAAAGCTTTGTAGACGAGATAAATCTCAATTACAGCGATGCCTGCAAACAGCTTAAATCAGGTGAAATAGACGCGTTTTTCTGTACGCTCGCACCTAATTCGCCGATTATAAAGGAGCTTGCATCAGAATATGATATACGTTTGCTGGGACTTTCTGATGCGGCAATACGGAAACTTGTCGAGGCTTACGGTTTCTATACGAAATACACAATTGAAAATGGAACATATCCAAATCAGGACGAGGCTGTAAATACAATCGGAGTTACTGCTGTGCTTTTGGCAAATGAAGGCATGGATAAGGAAAAGGTTAAGACGATTGTCGAAGTGTTATTCCGTGACAAAGAGAAAATAAACGCGGCTGTGACAGCAGATCTTAAACTTTCCCCTGAAACGGCTGTTAAGGGAATATCCATTCCGTTCCATGAAGGCGCACTGGAATATTACAGCGAACAGGGTATAGATATTAACTAAAGAAGGGGACTAAGGATATGGCTTTAAATTTAAATATGTATCAGACGCTTGCAATAGCGGTTATGGTTCTTGTGATTGGAAAATGGCTGAAGGGTAAAATTTCATTCCTTGAAAAATTCTGTATACCGTCGCCTGTAATAGGCGGACTGTTATTTGCAATATTAAATCTCATATGCTATATAACCGGCATTATCGAACTTAATTTTGATGATACGCTGCGTGAGGTGTGCATGGTATTCTTTTTCACATCAGTAGGTTTTCAGGCAAATCTGAAAGTTTTAAAAAGCGGCGGAAAGTCTATGATAATATTCCTTGTGCTTGTAATAGTGCTTATAATCTCACAAAACTTTATAGCTGTCGGACTGTCGGGCTTAGTAGGCGTAAATCCGCTTGTGGGTATGTGCACAGGTTCAATCCCGATGGTAGGCGGTCACGGTACGGCAGGCGCATTCGGTCCGGTGCTGGAGGACTTCGGAATTAAGGGCGCGACAACATTATGTACAGCAGCCGCTACATTTGGTCTTGTGGCAGGCTCCATAATCGGCGGTCCTATCGGAAATCGTCTTATAAAGAAAAAGAACCTGCTTGAAACCGTGAAGGAAATGGATGACAGCGTACTTGTTGAAGACGAGGAAAAGCATAAGAGAAGTTTTTCGATGTATGCTCCGGCTGTGTATCAGATAATTATAGCAGTCGGTATCGGAACGGTTATTTCGTATTTCCTTTCATTGACGGGTATGACATTCCCGATTTACATAGGCGCTATGATAGTTGCGGCAATTATGCGCAATGTCAGTGAATACAGCGGCAAGTTCACCATTCATATGGGAGAAATCAACGATGTGGGCGGTATATGTCTTTCATTGTTTTTGGGAATAGCCATGATTACGCTGAAACTGTGGCAGCTTGCGGAACTGGCGTTGCCTTTAGTGATACTTCTTACAGGTCAGCTTGTGTGGATGATTATATTTGCATATTTCATTGTGTTCATTATAATGGGACGCGATTACGATGCGGCGGTGCTTTCTTCGGGAACCTGTGGATTTGGTATGGGCGCCACGCCTAACGCAATGGCGAATATGCAGGCGATATGCGATAAATACGCGCCGTCCATTAAGGCGTATATTCTTGTTCCCATTGTAGGCAGTCTGTTTGCGGATTTTATCAACAGTCTTACTATAACATTCTTTATTAACTTTATTTAGTACGGAGGTGCTGCAGCATGAAGCATGAAAAGAAATACACTATCGAAACCGAGGAACTTGCAATTCCTGAAATTCACACAAAGGAGCATACACAGCCTGTACCGGATGAGCGCGAGGATGAGGAAATTGTTTACGAGTCTCTCGCTGTGCCGGAAGTACATATTAAAAAATAAAAAGTCACTACAGTATGAAACGCTTATAGATATTTTTACGAATATCCATAAGCGTTTTATTTTTTGACTCAATTTTCAGTGAAAAATAGCAAATAATTTCGTAGAGTAGGCAACTATACGATTTTCACCCTTTCTTGGCATGGTTAGCTTCCTCCTCGACTAAAATTTTGACGACAATTAACCGTGCAATCTCACAGAATATCAGCAAAATTATATCAGTACGTCTATAAAAATACTTCTTCAAAAAAATTTTTTTTCGGCATAGTGATGAAAAATCTGGTATAATCTTGACGTAGAAACAGTCAATGTGCTATAATATAATTAGATTTTATTTTTCGTATAGTTGTCTACTCTACGAAAGTTTTGATTATATTATAACCGAAAGGAAGGATACTATGAAAAAGGAAATTTTTGTCGGTGCTGCTGAGCTTGATGCAGTTCAGTTCTACTATAAGCATTCCCATATATGCGGATAAATATGACAATATACGGAAGGAAGGTTTATAAGAATGGATAATAACTCTATAATCAAAAGAGCGGCAAAATTTATTTTCGAGCATCGCAGAAAGAATCAGAGGCTGAAGATTATTACAGGTCTCAGTATGCTTATTGTTTTTGCAACGGTATATATGCTCATTCTTCCGGCGATAACTGCTGGGCGAATTCCATTTTTCGGACTTGAGGGGCATACTTACAGCCGCACGGAGAGTAAAGCTCTTATCTGCGGACTTGAGGAGCATTCTCATGATGACGGGTGTTATGAAACTGATGAAGAAGTAGTTTGCGGACTTGAAGAACATAAGCATAGTGACTCATGCTTTGCTCTGCTGCCGCTGAATGATTCGGGTCATGTTATAATCGATAGGGATGATGGCTGGTTTATCACCGTAAATTCCAACGGTACATATACACTGACCTATGAGGGTAAAGAAATCCCCGAGAAATTCATACAATCAGATGAAATGGAACCTTATGCAGATAATATATCGATAGTTTTCATTAGGAGCAGTGTTAAAAAAATAGGCGATTATGCTTTTGCAGACTGTAATGCTATTGAGGCTGTAGTGTTTGAAGAAAATACAAATATCAAACAGACAGGCGCTTCAACCTTCAGAAATTGTTCCAGTCTTAAATCTGTAAATCTTACTGCTCTTAAATCGCTGGAATGTATTGGCGGGGCTGAAGGAGGCTGGGTATTCTCCGAAACAGCTCTTACTAATGTAATAATTCCATCAAATATAAAAGTAATAGGCGATAATAGCTTTAGGAAATGTCAGCAGCTTACAAATGTCAGATTTGAAAAAGCAGGAAGCACAGCTGAAAGCTGTGAAATCAAAGACAGCGCGTTCAGAGACTGTTATTCACTGGAAAGTATAAATCTTGAGGATATAGACGCAAAGACCATTTCTTTCCCTGATTATGCAGTGTTTTATAGCTGTGGTTCTCTTAAGTCAATAATAATGCCGGCAGAGATGGTTGGCGCGCTTAATTATCCGTTCCAGGATTGCGGCGCTCTGAAAAGTATAGTATTTGAGCAGGGCTGCGGAATAACATACTTTGGTCGTCTTGGCGGCGGTACAAATATAGAAGTGCTTGATCTTACTCCGCTTACAAAGCTTGGAGATAATGGAGTATTGAACTCAAATCTGGAAGCAGGCTGTAAGAAAGTTATACTTCCTAAGCATATAACTGAGCTTGGCAGCAGCTTCTTTGCTAATTGCGGCTCATTATCTGCTGTTGAATTTGAAGAGGGCAGTCTTCTGGAAAAAATAAGCGACAGGGCTTTCTACAGAAGAACCGGTCTTTCTGTTGTTGATCTTTCGGGACTTGACCATCTTAAGGAAATAGGAAACGAGGCATTTTCAGGCTGCACAGTTCTTAATGAAGTTGTGATTCCATCTTCTGCATCAAAGATTGGAGACAGGGCATTTGCCGACTGTATAAACCTTGGCAGCGTCGTTATCAGGGCAGAAAATATGCCGGATGGACAGGGCAGCAGTATATTTGAAAATGTTCCCAGCCTTAGTCTGACAATCGGTAAAGAAGCCAAAACTCTGAGCGGCGGGCTGATAAGTCAGATACAGAAAATATGCAAGGAATTGACCTTTGAGTATTCAGGACACAGCTTTACAGTAAGTAAGAACAGCGCTCTTCTTGCGCCTTTTGAGAAGTCAATAGCTTCATCGGATATAAAGTATTATGCAGACGAAAACGGCTGCTTATATCAGCTTACTGATGGAGGCAAGGCAATACTTCTGAAAGTAAACGAAAAACTTGAGAATGTTACTATTCCCGAAAGTATCAATGCAGAAGGAAAATCATATACTGTCAGCGCTGTAGCTAAAAATGCTTTCAAAAACAGCAGTGCAGTTTCAGTAACATTTGATAAGATCCAAAATATTACAGAAATTGAAGATTTTGGTTTTGCATATGCATCAAAACTTAACAGCATAAACGGAATAACAAAAACCGAAGATGTGTATAAGCTTTTCGAGGATAACAATATTAAAATTGGCAGAAGCATACTCTACAAGACTGCTTTTGGTGATATTGATAAAATTTTCGGTGAGAATGCAAATCCTACCAATAAAAGTTTTAATTTAGGAGTTCATGGAGACTCATTTGTGGGTATCAGATTAACTTTTAACGGAAGCGGACTTGAAGAAGGTGACAATGTATTCTATACAGGAGATAATGTTACTGTTATACCATACATTTCCAACTATAATGACAATGCGGCTTATAGAGTATATATTAAGGTAGATGACAACTTTGATTTGAATGATCTTAGTATAAGCGGAGTTGCCGGTTATGAAAAGTTTGAACTGCACGAGACTGATGACCCAAATGTATATTACTATGAGTTTATACCAAAATTAGACGGCGATACATTCAGTCCGGAAATATCAATAAGATATCCTAATTTTACCTTCCCCGGCAGCAGGGCACAGATATGGTCTGTGGTAGTGTACGAAGATCAGCAGACAGAGGAAAATGCAAGAAAGGTATTCACCCCGGGAGATGAGGTGCCTGAGGGTATTGAAGTATCTAAGGAATATTTCGACCTGGAGTGGATAACAAAGCCCAAGGTTTTCAATGTTAAGAAAAATATTGAAGCGGCCGAGAATGTTGAAATTGTAAACTCCGGTGATAAAAACACACTGTCCGGTCTTAAATACCGTATTACCTACAAAACCCAAGATGAAGATATGTTAAATCATGGCAGCGACCTCATAAGGTCAGTTGTGTTTAAGGATACTCTTACACTCCCTGATGGATTTAAGTGGCGCGAGGGCTTATCCGCATCGGCTGTACGAAGTGTGGCTGATGGCGGTTCTGCTTTCCTTTACGGTATAATCGATGGGAAAGAATATCTTGTGTTCAGCATTCAGAATTTTGCTTCGCCGATCACAGAAGTGTGGCTTGAGAAAGAGTCTGACGGAAGATTTTCGGTATGCTGGCGTGTTGTAAATACCAGCAGCGTAGCTGAAATAAGTGTTACAAATGATAATACAATGCTTGAATTCGGTTCGGATATTATTGAAGCGTATAAAACATTTGAACCCGATAAATCAATAGGAGATATACTCAATGAGGTAGATACACTGGCTGAATATACTTTCTCCGAACCTAAGGAGAGCCGTGATACAGCGAAAAATACACTTGCGGCAGGACATGGCAGAATTGAGTTCCATAAGAATACTACAAAAACTGCCCGCTATATGAATGAGTCTATTGAGTATAAGCTTACTCTTAAGAATCCTACGGCATTTGATTATGCCAATCAAATGAGAGAGGTTCATGACTGGCTTCATAACGGTCAGTATATACCGGCTGAGAGTATGGAGAAGCTTATAGAGAATCTCAGAGACGATGAGACTCTCGAAATAATGATCACTAATCCGGTGATAACAACACCTCTCAGTGAAGACAGGAAGCAGATTACTACTGTGGACGGTATTACATCGGGTATGCTTTCTGTAGATAATACCGGCGAAAATACAGAGTACAATGGTTGTACAAGTTTCGGTTCTCAGAGCGGTCAGATAGGTATAAATGGTGAGAAGATAGGTGACACGATTTATATCAGGGCTGACCTTAACAGAAAAGTGACAGTAACCTGTGGCAGTAATGTAATTACTATAGGCGAGGAGTATAACACTATTCAGGAGGCTCTGGACAGCCTTGCGTATATTGTGACACAGAAAGACGGTTATCAGATAGGATGGAAGTATGCTGATGGAACTATTATACGCGGCGGAGAAACAAGAGAGTATATCTTAGAAACAAAGGCAAAGTCCTCTCTTATGAATCTTGAAAGAGATCTGGGTAATTTTTATGATGCAATCTCTGAGACAAACAATACTGCTGAGTACAGGGATTCATCCGGAAATCATGGATATCATTCAACTCCTTCAATGAAGGTGAGCCATGACTTGTCTATCCATAAGTCTATCAGCGGTGACATTATAGATAGGGATGGCATGTACGAAATAGACAGTGACGGAGAAATTCTGGAATACGGACTGCATATCAGCCATTATGGTACAGGAACCTATGATGTACTTCCGGTTACTGACCATATGACGGGCAGACAGCTTGTTCTTGCCGAGTGTGATGACAACGAAGGCAACAGTGAACTTACTGACTGCATAATTTATACTGATTCCTCAGGAAAACGCTACTATATACTTGGTGTAAAAGAGAATCAGAGTGAAACCATATATAGGGGAGTATATATAAACGGATTCTATGCTGATTATGTTTCGGTAAAGCCTACGTCTGCAGGTTATGACACCATATTAAAGTATTATCTGATAGATACTCCCGCAAGAGATTTCAATGCAACAATAAGCTATAAGGCTGTTTACAGCCAGGAGTATGCCGGAAACGAAAACACCGAAACAGGCTTTGCTGTAGGAAACGAAACATGGCTTAATGACTATCCCACACACAGGCTTTGGGATGTTGTGGCAGGCGGCGGTACGGCAATGTCGTTCATAAAGGATCTTGTTGACAGGGGGCGCACTCCTTCTACCGATATTGTGGACGAAACCAGAGCAAGAGGTATAACCAAGGATGAGAACACAGTTACTTACAGGCTGATGCTTAAAAATTCCGGTGATGATATAAATTCTATAAATGCAACGGAAATGTATGATGTTCTGCCGCTTACGGGAACCGCCTTTGACTGGGATGAAACTAATCTGAAACTTGAGTATTATGTGGAGGGTACAGTAAATGTATATAAAAGTGGTGAACTGACTTCCTTTGATGCGCTTGAAAACGGTGGCTACCATATTACAAAGGAAGAGCCCAGCGCAAGGCTTGACCCTTCAAATGAGGATAGACAGTACATTGCATGGGATAAAGATCTCAGGTTTGAATTCGAGGGCAACAGCACTCTGTATATATATGTTGAACTTACCTTTGCAGACAGTCCGGAACAGTGGGAAAAATATCTGGAAGAGTACGGCACTCATACTCTTCACAATATATTCTATGTTTATGAGCTGCCTTCGCAGATAACTCATACACTGTCAGATCCGGGTAAGGTTTTACTACAGAAGGGTGTATATGAAATAGGTCACTATATAATGAGTGGTAATTCAAACGGAGCATTTTCTTATTTTATCGATAGTGACAGATATCACTACTCTAATAATGTTCCTTTCCCTGAAGTAAATAACAAACCCAGAGTACAGAATGTAGTTACTTATTACTTCATTCTTAAAAACAGCGGTAAGACAAATCTCTACCTTACTCCTGTTTATGACATACTGCCCGAAGGCTTTGAGTTTATGTCTTTGAGATCCTCTGCTGACGCTACCAGAAATGATGCTGTGCAACAGGTAGGTAATACCGGAATTATTACCGATTCTATCAAAACACATATAGGCGGCACCGGCTGGGAAGATACAAGCATAGACGGACATCTCCTTGCTGTACCTCAGGATTACATAGGAGGCGACTTCTGGGTAAATGAAAATACCGACAAGCACAAAGAAAAGTATTCACCTTCTATGGTAAGATACTGCGGCTCTGAAGAGGTTGACGGCAGACAAAGACTGAAATTTGCATTTGAGGTTCCACAAGGCTTTGATCCCAATTGTGCTTCGGACAACGGAGTGCCGTTTAAGCAGCCTGTTCAGTATGATAAAGAGAAGGATATGTATTATCTGCTGCCCGGACACTTCACTCAGTTTGCTTACACCGTTTATACAGGAAATGCGGATATAAACGAAGCTGTAAACACTGTGGCTATGGAGTATTATGACCCATATAATAGTGACGCAAGAGTTGTAAAAGACGATGACACCAAGGTAAGAGCTGCTAAGGTAAACAACAAGATGCCAAATGACGGTTCTCGTGAGCTTTGGGATAATACAAGGGCTGAGGCTGCCGGCTTCGAGAGTGAGCTTGACGGACACAGAAGCGATTCTCAGTGGCTTGTATCAGACGTATCTATCACAAGGGGTAATGTATCACCGGGTATTAAAAAGGTCGTTAATGATGACGATGCCATGGTACCGATAGAAGACCCTGAGGTTTCATGGACAATTAATTCGTACAACAACGGTACTTCTGCTCTGCGTGACTATACAATTGAGGACACAATAGATGCTCCGTATAGGTTTGAGGGACCTATAAGATACAGTATTTTTGCCGGAAACGGCAAAGAACAGCTTTATGCAAATCACTGGAACAGTTGGTGGATGTATGAAGGTGATTATGAAGCACGCTCCCTTATGATGTATATAGTACCCAGAACACAGGAAGATATAGATAACAATCAAGTAAGAATATATCCGAACGGTTGGGATAGAACCGCTTTCAATAACGGAAACTTTATAACAGTGAAATTAGGTGAAGAAAAGGATATAGATATTCAGACTGCCACAGGTGCGCATTCGGGGCCAAATCATGGTTTAGCAGCACGAACCAGGGTGAAAATAAGCAAGGATGAAAAAACCGGAAGAGAAACGCTTTCGATTCACTTTGTTGATTCTGACTGGGCTATACCGGCCGGAGGAAAAAGCGTGCTGACTGTTAATACAAATGCTCCGGACGCTTTTGATGAAGTTGATGCAGACAATCGTATTAAAACGGGATCATATCTCAATTCGGCTGTGCTTTCACCCGCGGATAAGAACTATGATGATTCTCATATATCACAGGGTACAAACCTTAAGTCTGAGGACGGAGAAAATATGGGTGTTATGAGCGGCGACCTTGTAACGGTATATTCAGGTTTCCCCACCGGAGCTATAAAGCTTATAGAGGAGAAGGAAAACAGGGACAACAATGCCGCATCAAGAGGAACTGATAAAAACTATATTCTTCTGGATAGTGACGAAAAGATATTCACATATACTCTTCAGGTTCAAAATGCAAATGACAAGCCTATGGATAAGCTCGTCTTGATTGACAATCTGCCGTTTGTAGGCGATGCCAGCACATTAAGGGACGATATGATGAGAGACAGTCAATTCAAGGTAAGATTTGCTGATGATCTGAATTATCACGTCTATACAATGAAAAAGAATAGTGATACCGATCAATACGAAGATCCGGTGGAATTGGATAAAAGTAAATATACTGTTTCGTTCAGTACATTGGATACAGCAAGCGAATTAGAAACCAGCTGGGATAATGAAAATGACTATGACTCAACATGGACAGCAAATTCTAATGGTGCGCGTTCGGTAAGGCTTGTAATTGACAATCCGAATGGAGACCTTATACCCGGAAACAGCATTGTGCAGTTTAAGTTTGACGCAATAATCGAAAACGGCGATGCAAATCCCGGAGAGATCGCATGGAACAGCTTTGCTTATAAATACGACATAGAAGACACATATATGATGGCTGCGCCTATGAATGTAGGTATAAAGATACCGGCTGCACCTTATATTCAGAAGGTTATTTTAAACCATAATGGAAATGAGTCGCCGGTTGAAAAAGATACAACCTTCAGATTCATAGTATATGATGGTGATGAACTTGACTTCGGAGGTGATTACAGCCTTGACAATGTAGGACGGATACTTTCCCAAACCACGGATGTGAACTATACATATATTGATATGACCGTAAATAAAGGGGAGTCAGTTTCGGAAATTAAGTATCTTAAAAATATTAAGAGATACTCTTGGTCAGGAAATACATTCGAAGAAGTGGGAGACTGGATATGGGACGGAAATAAACAGTATCATGCTGTAGAGCTTGACTCCGAAGATGACAACGATCCCAATTATTTCAGTACAAACGGCATAAAGGATCAGCAGCAGTATAATTTCAGATATGATCCTGAGAACAATACCGAACTGAAATTTGCGAATAAGAAGTCATTATGGAGCTTAAAGCTGTTTAAACGTGCGGAAGATACTGAGAAGTTACTTCAAGGCGCGCTCTTTGGAATTTATTCTCCGAATAAAGATGACCAGATGAGTGTTGATGATATGAACAAACTCAACATTCCTGACGAGAACAGGACAAGAACAGTTGATGAGACGACCTATTATCTTATGGAAACTGCGGTTACCACATCAAACGGTATTATCAGCTGGGATGAACTTTCAGAAGAGTCATATATTGTATTTGAATTAACTCCGCCTGACGGATACTACAGCGATAACACAGATTATGTGATTACCCGTGAGGAAGCTGAAGCAGATGGCGGCAAAGCCGAGTTGACCGTATACAACAATTTGAACGAACCCGTGGAATTGCCCTCAACAGGCGGCAGGGGACTAGGCGGTATAGTGACAGCAGGCGTTCTGATAACATTACTTTCGGCTGTCCTTTGGAGAGCCCGGTTTCGCTCTAAAAAATCATCATAATTATTCGGATGATGAAGTATAGCTGTGAATATCAATGAAGGCCTATAAAATTATATTACAGTTATCGATACTAAGTGATAAGAAAAGACATATTCCTTGTAAAACGGGAATATGTCTTTTTCTTGTTTGTGCATATATATACGCCAATGCTGATGGCTCTGCTGCCATAAACATTGGCGTGCATATAAATGGTGCGGTTGTTCTTACAGAACCTATGCACAAACCGCATAAAACCAAGGATTTTGGACGGTCAATCATTAATATTACTCCATTACAAATATATAATTGTATGTAGAATGGTCCTACTCATCTTTCTGAAACTCAAGAATATCTCCCGCTTCACAATTAAGCGCATCGCATATTGCTGCAAGGGTTGAAAAACGAATTGCCGTAACCTTGTTATTTTTAATTTTAGATAAATTGACATTGGAAATGCCAACGCGTTCTGCCAGCTCATTCAGCGACATTTTTCGTTCAAGCATCATTCTGTCCAACCGGAGAACAATTTTTCCCATAAAATCCGCTCCTTTACAAAAGACCGTCTACATCTTTTTCAAGTTTTGCACCGTAGGCGAAAAATTGTGTCAGACAAAGAATGATAATACCCATAACAAAACCGTACATCTTGACGCTGATTTCGATCGCGTCAACACCTACAACAAGGCGAATAATTGTGCTCATAATCAATCCGATAACCGGAATAGCAATAGAGAAAATACCGATTTCCTTCAGCATACGGATGTTGTCTTTGCTGAAAGGAGTTTCGCTTTCCGATTTTTTGATAATAAGATAAATATTGCGGAATATCATTGCAACAAGAGCATAGAGTATAACTGCGCCGATGGCGAACAGCATAAAAGCTTTGGTGTTTAATTCGCCGGCAGAATTGCGCAAAGCCACTTCAAATCCGTAAACAGAGGCTTCTGCTTCCGTTTCCAAAGCATTCATATCAATAAAATGTCCAAGATACTGTGAAGCGGTGGTTGAACAAATTGCTGCAGCAACCATTAAACCGGCGGCAACCCAATGCACAATCTCTAATACCTTTGCTATGATTTTTACAACTTTGTTTAGTTCTTTCATTTTACTTGCCTCCAATAGAAATAGTTTATCTTTCCGGATTGATATCATTATAATAGCATAATATTTAATATTTGTCAATAATTTTTTAATATTAAACATTAAATTTTGCATTTTTATCATTAAAAATATACTAACACACATATCTTATAATAATACATTAAAACTATTTAAAAAGAGATACAAAGACACCGATTCTGATATAACTGATATCAAAATCGGTGTCAGGTTTTGGTGCGGATGACAGGACTTGAACCTGCACGTCGGGGACACTAGATCCTAAGTCTAGCGCGTCTGCCAGTTCCGCCACATCCGCATGTATTATTAATAACTTAAATATTATAACAGAAATCCGTGATTTTGTCAAGCAGTAACCATTCATTTAAAATGATGAAAGACTTTTCTGTGTAAATAACCTATAAAAATAAGATTATTTCTGTGAAAATTCACGTTTTTTTACAAAAAAGGTATGTACTTTTTAGATTTTATGTGGTAGAATAACATTAATCACATATGCCCATTGCGGACCGGGCGTAAAAATTTTATAAAAGGAGAGGAAAATATGAGATTAAAGAATGTCATAAGCGGTATCGCGGCTTTTGCTATGGCGGTTTCGTCATTCACAGGACTCGCTATTACCGCAAGTGCAGCACCCGGTGATAAGACCGAGGTTTACCACGATACACCGGCATGGAGCACTCTGGGCGGCAGCACTGAAATTAGAACAAACTACTTTGGTCTTGACACAGCTACGAGCGCGGAGGCATCAATACATCAGCATGACGGAGGCTCAGGAGACAGACGCGCGTATACATATTTTGCTGATGTAACACCTGAACAAAATGAAAATGTTGAGATTGAGTTTTATCTCAATATTGCGGGATCAAACCAAAACACATCTCATTTTTATTTGATGTCTGCAGATAGCAAGGCAAATTCGGATCCGACAAGCGGACAAATTCTGGATATAGCGTATACATCATATCTGGGTTCGATAACCGTAAACGGAACACCGATCACAAACATTAAGACAGATACCGGAGCTGCGTATCAGCCAACCGGAAACTCAAAGTATGCAGCAACCGGTCTTATAAAGTATGATGTTGTGTTAAACTATAACATCAAGAAGGCTGATGTTACTGTTTACGGAACAACAACAGAAACGTACAAGGTTGATTTTATAGATAAAGAAGCAACTGGCTTCAAGGGCTTCTATTCAACGCTGGGCAGAGCTTTGGCGGGATGCTCAATTTACGATGTAAATGTAAATAAGGTTGAGGCTGAGGTTGTGACATACCGCACTGTTACATTCGATGTTGTCGGCACAATATCAACACAGACAATAGTTGACGGTTCTGTAGTTGAAAGTATTCCTGATACATACAATCCGGGATATACCTTCAAGGGCTGGACAAAGGATGACGGAGAAGAGCTTTATACAACAGATGAGGTTGCGAAAATGCCGATAACGGCAGATACAAAGTTCACGGCTCAGTATGAGTTGGACGGAGGCTATGTAGAGGCTATAGCATCCGTTTCAATTACCGGAGCAAACAGCATGACATTTGGTCCGGATCCGGATACGGCAGCTTCAAATCCATACACTGTTGTTATCAACGGCGCTGACGGAACAACGATAACCGAGGATAATTTAAGCTCAAACGTGAAAGACTTCAATGTTGTCTGGGACATAGACGGATTTGCGACTAAAAACGATAATCCTGGTCAGTACTGCGACAGCTACGGAGCTTTTGCGAAAAACAACGAGGCAAGCGTAAGCACAAGCTTTGAGCTCAGAAACGTTCCGATGAACTTCTACGGTCTTATGACTGCCACTATTACATATAACGGAGAAACATACACGGCTTCAAAGGCTGTTGTTGCGCTCGGAAACAAAACTGTTGACGTAAATCAGATCTTACCTGAGGGCGGTTATCCGTCAGATTTTGACGCTTATCCGGATTCGCTTAAGGATTATCGCGTTTCATTTGATACATACGGCGCGGCAGCTGATGTAGTTGCAGGCGGCTGGATAATGTCCGGTTCGGACAGCGGTACAGCTGTTATAACCGCAGAAGGCGAGAACAAGTTCATGAGAGTCAGTGCGCCTACAGCAAAGAAGTCTCATGTGCTTACAAAGTCTATAGCATCACCGGCGACACAGGCTATATTTGAGCAGGATGTAAGATTTAATTCAGTAGGCGGCGTTATAACACTTACTTCAAAATATCCGTTTTGGAGCAGCACCTCAGGCTACACAAATCCGGTTACAGTATCATATAACGGATCTACTATAACGCTGAATGGCGCAGAGATCAAGGATAACAACGACATAACCGCAAGCATTTCATCAAGCACATGGTATAAGGTTGTTTTATCTGTTGATAAGACTACAAAGACGGCCTTTGTGAAGGTTTATGACGCAAACGGCGGATATGTAGGCGGCGTGGATAATGTTGCATGGACAGAGGAAAGCACGCCGACATTCTATTCAATAGGTATGAGCAACAATGATACCGGTACAATCGATTTTGACAATTACTCGGCATATTATCCTACAGCAGACATAAGCACATATACAATCACAGCTTCACAGGATACACTTTCGATCCCGAATGGAGACACAGCGGATCTTGTGGCATCACTCAAGACAGCGGATGGCTATGACATCACAGGTACTGCAACATGGGTAGTTCTTGAAGAGGATATGCAGGAGGGCGTAATAGTTACTCCTGATGAGTCTGATTCTCACAAGGCAAAGGTAACATTGGCAGAAGGCGCATCTGCGGGAGAGGCGACCGTGCAGGTTAATATCGGCGGTTACACAAAGACAATTGTACTTAATATTACAAGCTCAGCTGAGAGTGTTAAGTTTACAAAGTCGAGCACAAGCGTTTCAATTCCGCTTGATGATAATGCAATAACAGCGGAATATGCGGCAAGCGTAGTTGACGGAGACGGTACAGATCTCGGAAGACCGACAACTCTTGCAGTATATGACAAGGCAAATACAAACGAATACACATTACCGGCAGGCATCACATTCGATGCGGCAACAGGTATACTCACAGTTACTAAGGAAGCTCCGGCAATTACATTCACTATAAGAGCTACAGGAAAGAACAGTGACGGTGAGGATATTTCAAAGAGCGTTAAGGTTACAGTTCACGGACTTTCATTTGACTTCGGCGCAGGTACTGACGCGGATGTTGCAGAAGGCTTCACAGCCGTATCACCTGATACATCATATACAGCAGCACGCGGCTATGGTATAGCAAGCGGTTCTGTAACGGCAGGCGGCACAGCTTCAGTTGAAGACGCAAATTCCGATTATCTTGAGGGCGCAATGACATTTAATGCCAATGTCCAAAAGGGTAAGAACTACACTGTAGAGATCACATATCAGGGTGTGCTCAGAACAGGCTATGTAAACAGCGATCTTGCAAGCTATCCTGTTGAGACTACAGATAACTACGGTACAGCGGCAGGATACAAGGAGCTTACTACTAAGACATACACAATTGCGGTTCCTGTTGATACGCTTGACTTGATTGTATCAGCTTACACCGCAGACGGCGTAACATATCCGGCACGTGTTGCATCGATCACTATAACAAAGAATGCCGATAAGCCGGCTAACGCAAAGCCTGATATACACCATGTAGGTGATTCAACAGCAGCTAATAACGGTTCATGGGCATACACGATCGACCATAACAGAGGCAGCTATCCTGAACTTCAGGCGCTTTCAACATTCTATAATAACGGCGCAGGCGGCAGAAATCTCTGTTCATATTACACAGAAGGTAAGCTCGCAGGCGTACTGAGAGCTATAGAGCCGGGTGATATAGTAATGTTCGGTAACAACGGTACAAACGGTCTCGGTTCATCCTTTGAGGCGGACGTAAACTATTATCTTGACGCGGCTGAGGCTATGGGCGCTAAGATCATAATCAACTCATACACACCGGACGGCGGAGCATCTTATTATGATTCAGCTACAAAGACGTTCCACGGCTGCAGAGAGGGCGGCAACAGCGGCGAAAATGTAACAAGAGCAATCGCAGCAGAGAGAGCTGCAAGCGATCCGAATTATCTCGGATTTGTAGAGATAGGTAAGAATGCGGATCTTATCTTTAACGCATATGTAGCGGATTATGCTGCAAACGGCTATGACAGCGCGGATGCGGCTGCAGCGGCTATATATTCAAAATTCACTGACCATAACCACTACAGCGGTCTGCCGTGTGATCTTATGCTTAAGGGCTATAATGGCATACCGGGTATCGTTGAGCAGCTCGTTGAGATCTTAGGCGCTGAGCCAGCAAAGACATACACCGTAACCTTCACAGGCGATAATGCGACTGTTGCTGTAGGCGGCAAGACAGTTACAAGCACAACTGTTAAGGAAGGCAATTCAGTAAGCTTTACTGTAACCCCGGCTTCAGGCTACAAGGTAACTGAGGTTAAGGCTGGTGATACGGTTCTCGAGTCTGCTAACGGCGTTTACACATTAGCAAATGTAACGGCAGACACAACCGTCGCAATAACAACCGAGATTGACGATAACCCGCCGGCAAAGACATACACTGTAACATTTGACACAGATGTTGTTGATGTAAACAGTCCTCTTGATATTACTGTAAACAGCATTACTGTTGAGGAAGGCGGTTTGGTAGAATTCAGAGTTGTTCAGAGAGACGGCGCTGACCTTGTAAAGGTTTTGGCTGACGGAGAAGAGATTACACCGGATGTTAGAGGTATATATGCAATCTGGGATATCAAATCGAACGTAAATGTTACAACTGAGTGGAAAACGGTTGTTCCTCCGTTAACATGGATCAGATATGATGCGACCTATGATGAGAACGGTGTTCTCACAGGCGTAACGATCACACCTGATGCAACTCCGGAAACAGTAGAAAACACAGCTACAGCTAAGACATTCTTCTGGAACGATCTGATGGTTCCTTGGACAGCGGTAATTGACTAAATTACAACAACTCAAAAACGGGCGCTTCGGCGTCCGTTTTTTTGCTGGTATGACGGGCATGCTGTAAATCCTGAGTGAAAAATTTCTGTTACTGTACCATTGACATTTAAGGATATATGTAGTAAAATAAGCCTATACTACTAATGATAGGAGATTTAATATGAGTAGAAGATTTTTTACTTCGGAATCTGTAACAGAGGGACATCCCGATAAGATTTGCGACCAGATTTCGGATGCTATACTTGATGAGATTTTAAAGAATGATCCTATGGCCCGCGTTGCATGTGAAACGACATGTACAACGGGTATCGTTTCTATAATGGGCGAGATTACAACAAGCTGTTATGTGGATTTTCCAAAGACGGCAAGACAGGTTATTCTTGATATAGGCTATGACAGAGCCAAGTACGGCTTTGACGGAACTACATGCGCTGTTGTTACATCAATTGACGAGCAGTCGCCTGATATTGCACAAGGCGTTAACGAGGGATATGAGAACCGCGAAGCGGGTGGTGAGGACGACGGAAACTCGATAGGCGCGGGAGATCAGGGAATGATGTTCGGCTATGCCTGTGACGAGACTCCCGAGCTTATGCCGATGCCAATCTCGCTTGCGCATAAGATGGCAAAAAAGCTCACAGAGGTGCGAAAGGATGGAGTCCTTGATTATCTTCGTCCGGACGGCAAAACACAGGTGACCGTGGAATATGATGACGGTGTGCCGGTGAGAGTCGATACGATAGTTGTGTCAAGTCAGCACTCGCCGGAGATTGCTATTTCAAAGCTTCGTGAGGATATTATTCGCGAGGTGGTAGTTCCGACCGTTCCGGCGAATCTTATTGATGAGAATACAAAGTTTTTCATAAATCCGACCGGACGTTTCGTTGTGGGCGGTCCGAACGGAGACAGTGGTCTTACGGGACGTAAGATTATCGTTGATACCTACGGCGGATATGCGCGTCACGGAGGCGGCGCATTCAGCGGTAAGGATCCGACCAAGGTTGACAGAAGCGCGGCATATGCTGCAAGATGGGTTGCAAAGAATGTTGTTGCGGCAGGTCTTGCGAAGAAATGTGAAATTCAGCTTGCGTATGCAATAGGTGTTGCAAAGCCGGTATCGATAATGGTTGATACGTTCGGAACGGGGGTTGTCAGCGAGGATAAGATTGAAGCTGCAATTGAGAAGGTGTTTGACCTCAGGGCATACGCGATAATCAACCGGCTCGATCTCAGAAAGCCTATTTATCGTAAGCTGGCGGCTTATGGACACATGGGACGAGAGGATCTCGGAGTTTCGTGGGAAAAGACAGATATGGCAGAGGCACTCAAAGAAGCAATCAGTGAATGAAGATAATAAAAACGGAGCAGAAATCATAAGCTGCTCCGTTTATTGTTTTGGTATAATACACAATTAAAACATACGGTAAACGCCGACAACCTTTCCGAGAATTTCAACGTTATTTGCGATTATCGGCTCCATATAATCATTTTCCGGCTGAAGCCGATAGTGACCGTTTTCTTTATAAAAGGTTTTAACGGTTGCGTCAACTCCGTCAATGAGCGCGACAACTATATCGCCGTTATACGCGGTGGGCTGCTTTTCCACTATTATATAGTCACCGTCAAGAATGGCGGCGTTTATCATCGAGTCGCCGCTTACGCGGAGCATAAAAATATCCTTGTTATGGACATAAGACATCGGAATAGGGAAGTGTCTCTCAAGCTGCTCTACGGCAGTTATAGGTACGCCTGCGGTGATTTTTCCGTAAACGGGAACGTCAATATAGTCCTCCCGTGTTATTCCGGAGTCGTCAGCGTATGACGGAGTATAGTTCACAAGGCGCATTGAGCGGTTCTTTGCCGCGTCGCGTTCTATCACACCTGCGGCTTCAAGCTTGTTAAGTCTTGAATGAACGGTAGCTGGGGAGCTGAGATTTACCGCTGAGCATATTTCGCGTACTGTAGGTGGAAAACCGTTATCTTTAATCTGCTCATATATAAAATCAAGAATCTGGTAATCCTTTTCCGTAAGCTTTATCATAATAATCACATCCTAATCCTATATTAATATACAGTATAACATACTTTTTTTAAAAAGTCAAACATATGTTTGTTGAAAAAGCAATAAAATTTGATAATACCATAAAAAATACTTGACAACAGGGGAAAGCAATGGTATAATGTTTCAGTCTGAAAAAGACAAATCCTTGCCCGCGAGGAGGTTCGCGGGACAAAAGTCCATAAGGAGGTGCACGAAATGGCTAAGAACAGCTATGAGACAATTTTTATCATTGATTCAACATTAGAGCCGGATGCTATTGCAGCAGAAAAGGACAAGTTTGTAAAGATTATTACAGACAATGCTGAAATCGGCGAGGTTGAAGATTGGGGCAAGAGAAGACTTGCTTATCCGATTAACTTCAAGAGCGAAGGATATTATGTACTTGTAAACTTTGTTGCAGATACAGAATTCCCGAAGGAGCTCGACAGAAGATACAGAATCGACGAGAATATTCTCAGAACAATAATCATTCGCAAGGACGAAGATTAATTGAAAGCGGTGGATTTATGAACAGAGTAGTTTTGATGGGACGCTTAACGGCTGACCCGGAGCTTAGACAGACACCGCAGGGCACTGCAGTTACAAGATTCACCATTGCCGTGAACAGACGTTTCCAGCGTGAAGGCGGCCAGCAGGCAGATTTTATCACCTGTGTGGCATGGAGACAGACAGCAGAGTTCATATGCCGTTATTTTAATAAGGGCAGAATGATTTGTGTTGAAGGTCAGATCCAGTCGCGTTCATGGGACGGTCAGGACGGCAAACGTCAGTATGCGACAGAGGTTGTTATTGACAATGCTGAGTTTACTGGTTCAAGAGCTGAATCAGGTTCGAACGGTGGTTCAAACGGAGCGTACCAATCGAATTTCAGCGGTGACTACAGCGCGCCTCAACCAAGCAGATCATATGCGCCGCAAGCGCCGCAGGAGCCTGCAAATGATTTAGGTTTTGTAGATTTAAGTTTTACGGATGATGCGGGCAGTGAGGACGATTTACCGTTCTGACTTGCCAAGGATAAAAATTGAAGGAGGAAGTTTCAATGGCTGAAAGAAATGACAGACCGCAGAGAGCAAGAAGACCGAAGCGCAAGGTCTGCATGTTCTGCGTAGATAAGATCGAAAAGATCGACTACAAGGATACTGCAAAGCTTCGCCGTTACGTATCAGAGCGTGGTAAGATCGTTCCGAGAAGAATCAGCGGTAACTGTGCAAAGCATCAGAGACAGCTCACAACTGCAATTAAGAGAGCAAGAATAATTGCATTGCTGCCGTTCGTTGCTGAATAATAAATAAGCATATAAAAATGAGGCTTGATAATTCAAACCTCATTTTTTGTTGCATTTATTTCTTGGGTCTGCAGAGAAAGTTGTGTAAGCAATATCTGACAACCTTCGACAAGGTGA
>JAFLUC010000130.1 GCA_022509005.1 Oscillospiraceae bacterium
TTATATTTTTAGCGTCATTGTTGCGCTCAAACTTCGTAATTTTGAACGGATCCTTATCCGCATTCACATACTCTGTAAGCTTATCGCGGCGATTCTTCAATATCTGCTTTAATCTTGAACTATCTTGCTGTTCCATCAATAAATTTCCTCCTGATTGTTTTCTATACAATTAAAACTATTCTAACATAAATTAACATATATTACAATAGTAAAAGTAACGATTTTTATATAATTTAATACCGTTTATGTCGTATTCTGTTACATATACACTTCCGGCTTCAGAATTCCGATATAGTCCATCTGACGGTACTTTTCATCCATATCAAGACCGTATCCGACAACGAACTCATCCGGAATTTCACTTCCTATGTATTCAACCTCAACGTCAACTACCCTGCGCGCGGGCTTTGAAAGAAGTGCGGCAATCTTAACATTCTTCGCGCCCCTGCTCTTCATTTCCTCCTTGAGCAGAGAAAGTGTTCTGCCGCTGTCTACAATATCTTCAATGATAAGAACATTCTTGCCCGAAACGTCACTGTCAATATCCTTCTTGATATTGATAACCCCGCTCGACTCTGTTCCTGAACCATAGCTTGAAGCCTGCATAAAATCAATTTTAACATTCATTGCGAGACATCTGATAAGGTCAGCCGAAAACATTATGCTGCCCTTCAGAACGCATATAGCGATAAGTTCTTCGCCTTCAAATTCCTCATTAATTTTAAAAGCCATATTATGAACCATCATATCGATTTCCTGCTTTGTGAACATAATCGATTCAATGTCCTTATGCATTTCCATTTTTGTAAACTCCTTTCTTTTGTTCCTTACCATTAAATACTGAAAATAAAACAGCGTTTTTTCGCCAAAACCGGACAAAATATTTATGAGGTGATATCCATAAAACGCATATTATTTTTTTCGGTTTTAATTTTATATTTTACTTATGTTTATACAGGTGCCGAAGCTGTGCAATCTGCAAATTTAAGCAGCAATGACCGCAGCACGCTCATTGAGATTATTGCAGCATGCGCCGATATTCCGGACTACGATGCTGAAGAAACCGATCGCGACGAGCTTATGCGCCGCGTGCTTTACACACATCGTAATTTCATGTGGCTTACAGATATTCCGCCCGGAACTCAGAAGGGCTATAACAATCTCAATCTTTGCCGCAGCGATTATATTACAGACGCGATGCGGCTCGCATTTCGCATTGAAGCAGAATCCCCTTCGGTGAGCATGCTTACCAATCTCGGATACTGCTATAATAACGGAATGTATTATTGGAGCGGCGGCTATACGAAATATTATTCAACACAAGTGCACGACATCATAAACGCGTATTATACAGATAACAATACGCTTATTGTTACCTTCACCGACACTTATATTGAAGCCGACGCCGAACCGGTAAACGAGAAAAGCACAGCCTCATTCAGATACGATTCCGATGGCTGGTATCTCACTTCAATCCATATGGGCAGCGATGCCATGCAACAGGACACTGAATCCGGAGCAGTATTGTCGCCTGGAAATCCCATACTCCCGATAATTCATCAATATCTGCCGTGGTTAATAGCGCTGCTCGCTCTTGCCGGAGCCGGAATAGTTATTTATATCTGTCTGCTTGGCAGACATCACTGATTATATCTTCTTTAGAAGCTCGTCAAGCTCAGATGAAATCTTTTCCTTGTCAAGCTTCTGACCGATGAATACAAGCTTAATCATTCTGTCGCCGACCTTGTCGTCCCAGTTTTTCTTAATTGAAGGATCCTCGGCAACGAATTTTTCGAGCTGCTTTCTCGGAGCCGATGCAAACCATCTGCCGTTTTCGTACATCTGAATCTGCTTTCCTGCCTGTTCAAGCACGAACGACATGTCGTTATCCTTGTCTATCCAGATAATGCCCTTGCATCGGATTACATTTAACGGGAAGCTCTCATTGAGCCATTTTCTGAGCTTGTTCATCTTAAACGGCTGACGGCGATAATATACAAATGAGCCTATACCATATTCCTCAGCCTCGCCGTGATCATGGTCATGGTGATGATGGTGGTGATGATGTCCGTGCTCATGCCCGTCATGATCATCGTGGTCGTGTACGCAATGACCGTGCTCATGATCACAATGGCTGTGGTCATGCTCGTCATGGTCGTGGTGATGATCATGATGATGTTCATGCTCGTCATCATCGTGGTCGTGGTGATGATGCTCGTGCTCGTCATCGTCTTCCTTTTCAAACTCAGTTATCCAACCTGCCGATGAGAAGGTCTTTTCAAAATCAAACTGCTTTGTGTCAAGAACATCACTCATAGCAACCTTAGCATAGTTTGTTTCAATAATCTTTGCCTTCGGCTGCAGTGCTCTTACAACTGCTCTTACTTTGGCAAGATCCTCTGCGGAAACCTCGTCAACCTTGTTTATAATAATCGTTGAGCAGAACTCGATCTGCTGGATAAGAAGATTTTCTATATCCTCCTCATCAACATCGCCCATGAGCTTATCTCCGCCTGCGAACTCGTCCACAAGACGAAGCGCGTCAACAACCGTTACAACGCAGTCAAGACGCACTATAGGCGGTATATTGCTCTCCGGCTGTGAACCGTCCATCATTGAAATCGTCTGAACTATCGGGAGCGGTTCGCATATTCCGCTTGCCTCAATAAGGATATAGTCGAACTTACCCGACTGTGCAAGCTCCGCGATCTGCTTCATGAGATCAACCTTCAGCGTACAGCATATGCATCCGTTAGAAAGGGGAACAAGACTTGCGTCCTCCTCCTGTACTACTCCGCCCTTCTGGATAAGGTCTGAGTCGATATTCACCTCGCCTATATCGTTTACGATAACGGCTGCCTTATAGCCCTCCTGATTTGACAGGATATGATTCATAAGTGTAGTCTTACCCGCGCCAAGATAACCTGTCAATAATGTAATAGGTATTAATTTCTTTGCCATTTTATATACTTCCTTTCTTACGCAATAAATCCATGTCTTTCATAATCTGTGACCGATTTGATTTGGTTATTTTCATCAACAAAGACAACCTTTGGTCTGTACTCTCTCGCTTCCTCCGGTGTCATATCGGCATATGCCATTATTATAACCATATCTCCCTTATTAATAAGCTTCGCTGCGGCTCCGTTTAAGCATATCATGCCCGACCCGCGTTCGCCCGCTATTGTATAGGTTTCAAGTCTTGCTCCATTTGTAATATCGGCAACTGCAACCTTTTCATATTCCATAATGCCGGCTGCTTCCATAAGATCCGCGTCAATCGTTATGCTTCCGACATAATCAACCTCTGCCTGTATAACGGTTGCTCGGTGAATTTTACCTTTAAGCATCGTAATATTCATTTATCTCACCTCAATTAGTCAATCATAAAGTTGTCTATAAGTCTTGTCTTTCCGATATAAACAGCCATTGCTGCAAGAATATGCCCTGATGCGTCAACAGCCGGCTCTAATGTTTCAATATTGACTATTTCCACATAATCTATACGTGCGAGCGGCTCCTTATTTATATCAGCCTTCATCGCCTGAGTAATCTTTGCCGCATTTGTCTCTCCGCTTTCAATCATGCTCCTTCCGAGCTTTAACGAACGTGAAAGGCACAGTGCCGCCTTGCGCTCCTCTGCGCTCAAATAAGTGTTCCTGGATGACTTTGCAAGTCCGTCCGCCTCACGTATTATCGGGCAGCCTACGATTTCTATATCAAAGTTAAGATCCTTAACCATTTTCTTGACCACGCATAATTGCTGCGCGTCCTTTTGGCCAAAATACGCCTTGTCCGGCATTACGATATTAAAAAGCTTTGAAACAACCGTACAAACGCCATTAAAGTGAGTCGGTCTCGTCTTTCCGCAAAGCACCTTTGTGATCTTATCAACCGATACTGTTGTAAGAGCGTCATGATACATTTCAGATGGCTCAGGGTTGAATATAAGCTTTGCCCCCGCAGCTTCGCAAAGAACAGCGTCAGCCTGTATATCTCTCGGATATGTTTCAAAATCCTCGTTCGGACCGAACTGGGTCGGATTTACAAAATCCGAAACAACAACGCAATCGTTTTCTTTTACGGCTCTTTCTATCAGCGATTTATGTCCTTCATGGAGATAGCCCATTGTGGGAACAAGCCCAACTGTTTTGCCCTCTTTTCTCCATAACTTAACATATTGTCTTACTTCATCTATCGTTTTAACCACAGGTATCATATGCTGCCGCCTTTCTTTATCATAAGCTCATTCATTACGCTTTCTTCAATCTTAAAACAGTGCTCCTCTGCCGGGAATGTTCCGCCCTTTACCTCTTTTATATAATCGGCAAAGCCCTGCTTCATTACCGATCCAACTTCGGCAAACTTCTTGACAAACTTAGGTCTGAAATCACTATACATCGCAAGAGCGTCCTGATATA
>JAFLUC010000131.1 GCA_022509005.1 Oscillospiraceae bacterium
GGCGGCAGCGGCGGCGTGTATATAAATACAACAGGTGTCGGATTTATACCTGAGGGAATTGATATTGCAAGTGCAAACTGTTCCCCCGGAGATAAGATAATCATATCCGGTACATTGGGCGACCACCATGCCGCAATATTAAGCGAGCGTATGGAGATAGAGAACAATATAAAAAGCGACTGCGCGCCACTTGGTGACATGGTAAAAAATATGCTTGATGCCGGTATTGTGATCCACGCAATGCGTGATATAACAAGAGGCGGTTTAGGAACTGTATTAAATGAATTTTCGAAATCGTCCATCTGCTCTTTTGAGATTGAAGAAACAAAAATTCCTGTAACACCGGAGGTTGCGGGCTTCAATAAGATTTTAGGTCTTGATATAATGCACATGGGCAATGAGGGTAAGCTCGTAGCTATTGTTGCAGAAAAGGACGCGGAACGTGCATTGGAAATAATAAAAAAGAGCCGTTACGGAGAAGCGGCAGAAATTGTCGGAACCGTAACGGAAGGCGAGGGCGTAATCATGAATACGAGACTCGGCGGCAGACGCGTGATTTCGGAGCTTTTTGGAGAGGGTCTGCCGCGGATCTGTTAATCATCAATATCAATACTATCAACGAGAAATTCCTTGCCTGATATTATTGTGAGCTTCTGGTTGTTGCAATGCTCGCAGCGGAAACGGAAACGGATAAGCTTTGTTTCCTTTCCGCAGTCAAGGCATTTTGCCACAGCCGGAATGCGATTGAATTCCAGTTTTGCGCCATAGGCGATTGTGTCCTCGCTCACAATATCGAAATATTCCTGAATATATTGGGGAACACACCCGGTCATTTCGCCGAGTGTGATTTTTATTTTATTTATTTTTTTCGCATGAGCATTTTCTGCGGAAGATAACGCAATATTTAAAATGCTCTGGGTTATTGACAGCTCATGCATTTATCTTTTCCTCTATTTTATTTCCAAGCCATGTAGTAAACGCATCAAGCCCGAAACCTGTCTTATTCGATACGCGGAATATATCAATATCAGGATTAATATCTTTCGCATTTCTGACAACTCTTTCCTCGTCAAAATCGAAATACTCAATCATATCATATTTATTTAAAATAAGCGCGTCTGTTGTCTGGAACATAAGTGGATATTTTTCGACCTTATCATCGCCCTCAGGTATGCTCAAAAGCGCAATTCTGAACGCCTCACCGATATTGAACTCGGCAGGACATACGAGATTGCCGATATTCTCAACAAAGATAACATCAAGTGAATTTAGATCAAAATCGGGGAGCATGTTCTGAATTGCCATAGCCTCAATATGGCACGCTCCGTCAGTGTTGAGCTGAACGACCGGAACACCGAGCTTCTGCATACGCTCCGCGTCAATCTGTCCTGCAATATCGCCCTCAATAACGCCTATTCTGAATTTTTCTGACATTGTTTTTATAATAGAAGTGATAATCGAAGTTTTGCCTGCACCCGGCGAACCCATAACGTTTACAAGACAAACCTTTTTCTCTTTAAGCTCTGATTTTATCTCGTCCGAGCAATCCTCGTTCCATTCCAGTATCTGATGTACAACCTTAATTTCCATTCCGGTCACCTTTCCGATTAAAATATTTATATATTAAGTTTACCATAAATGAGCGGATTTTTCAAGATTAAATTACATTAAATTCCGAAATGGCAAGTAATCTTGTACAAATGAAACAATAACTTGACAATGCTGCAAAATTCCACTATAATATATTTGTAGATTTTTTTGTTTTTTGGAGTATAACAATGGTATTACTTAATGCGAGTAATTTAAAAAAGATGTTTCTTGACGAAACGCTGTTTGACGGTGTGTCATTTAACATAGCCGAGGGTGATAAAATCGGCTTTGTGGGTGTTAATGGTGCGGGGAAGTCAACTCTTTTTAAGATTATTAACGAAATGATGGAATATGACAGCGGCGAGCTGTATAGAAATAAGTTGACTAAAATCGGGTATCTTGATCAGCATACATGTATTGAGTCCGATAAAACGATCATGGGTGAAATGCTCGGCGCATTCAGCGAAGTTATTTCGATTGAGAATGAGCTTGAGGAAATACGTTTTGATATAGAAAATAAAAATGGCGATATAAATACGCTTGTATCACGGCAGACAGCGCTTCAGGAGAGATTTGAAAAGCTGGATGGATATCAGTATAAGAGCCGTATTCGCTCGGCACTTATAGGTCTCGGCTTTACAGAAGAAGATTTCAACAGACGTGTTGACGAGCTTTCAGGCGGACAAAAAACAAGGGTTTCCCTTGGTCGGCTCCTGCTGTCAGACGCGAATCTGCTGCTTTTGGACGAGCCTACAAACCATCTTGATATCGAATCTGTTGAATGGCTTGAAGGTTTTTTAGAGAGTTGGCGCGGCTCGTTTGTTATCATATCGCACGACAGATATTTCCTGGATAAGGTCACAAACCGCACGTTTGAGATGGACTGCGGCAGACTCAGAACATATACAGGCGGATATAGTGAATATTTAAAGCAGCGTGAGGTCGAGCGGAAAACAGAGGAGCGCAGCTATCAGAATACAATGCGCGAGATTGAGCGGCTTGAAGGAATTGTTGAGCAGCAGAGGAGATGGAACAGAGAAAAGAATATCAAGACTGCCGAAAGCAAGCAGAAGGTTATAGATAAGCTTACTCAAACGCTCGTTGTGCCGGAGAGTGAGCAGACGGATATACGATTTAGCTTCAAATCATTGCCCGGCGGCGGAAATGATGTTCTCATCACCGAAAATCTTGGCATGAGTTTTGACGGTAAGCGGATTTTTAAAGACTGCAGCGCCCATATCACAAAGGGAGAAAAGGTATTCCTATTAGGTTCAAACGGCTGCGGAAAGACTACATTTATAAAAGATATTCTCGGTATGTACGAACCGACAGAAGGATCTGTAAAAATCGGAGCAAATATTGCAATCGGATACTACGATCAGATACAAGAGAATCTGGACATGGAAAAGACTGTATTTGATGAGGTGCATGACGAGTATCCGGAAATGACTCAAACCGAAATACGAAACGCTCTTGCGATATTCCTGTTCCGTGGCGAGGATGTGTTTAAGGAAATAAAGAAGCTTTCGGGTGGTGAGCGCGCAAGAGTTGAGCTTGCAAAGCTTATGCTGCGCCCGGTTAATTTCCTAATAATGGACGAGCCCACAAACCATCTTGATATTGATTCGCGCGAGGCTTTAGAGGGCGCACTTGCTGACTATGACGGTACAATGCTTATGGTTTCGCATGACCGTTATTTCATAAATAAGCTTGCCGACCGCGTTCTTTATATGACTGAAGACGGATTAAAAAGCTATATCGGCGGCTATGATGATTATGTAGAAGCAAAGGCAAGACAGCGGATATCTGAAACAGAAGCAGCGACTGCTGCAGAGAAACCGAAAAATCTTGATTATCAGGAGCAGAAGCGGCTGCAGGCGGAAAAACGAAAGACACTCAATCGGTTCAGGAAAGTGGAGGAGCTTATAGAGCAGCTCGAAGGCGAGGTTGAAGCGTTAAGCGCAGAGATGACGAAGCCGGAATATGTTGCGGATTTCACTAAGCTGGCGGAGCTTTCAAAAGCGGCAGATGATAAAAATAAAGAGCTTGAATCACTTATGGAAGAGTGGGAGAGCCTTCAGATTGAAATAGAAGAAAAAGGGTATGAGATATGAGAGCAGTAATACAAAGAGTTAAACATGCAAGTGTGACGATTGATTCACAAATCAGCGGAGAGATAAGCAAAGGTCTGCTTGTGTTCCTCGGCGTTGGCGAGGGAGATACGGAAAAAGATCTTGAATATATCGAAAAGAAAACAATAGGACTGCGTATCTTTAGTGATGAAAACGATAAAATGAATAAAAATATAACAGATGTTCATGGCTCGCTGCTTGTCGTTTCGCAATTCACGCTCTATGGTGATGCGAGGAAAGGTAATCGTCCGAGTTTTACCGCATCAATGGAGCCGGTAAAGGCAAATGAGATGTATGAGCGATTCATTTCGGACATGCGCGAAAAGGGATTACATGTGCAGCATGGGGAGTTTGGAGCAGATATGCAGGTTGAGCTATTAAATGACGGACCTGTCACAATTCTCCTTGACAGTACCAAAATATTATGATAAAATTAGATGACATGAAAGATAAGCGGCGCATTTCGCGCGCTTTCGCTCACTCGCATATAAACATATAGCCTCGTTAGCGAAAGCACACAATCTGCTTGCTTCTTTTTCATGTCATAAGTTATACCGCCGCATGGTGGTGGAATGGAGGATTAAAATGGATAATGAGTTAGTTATAGTTCTTGACTTCGGCGGTCAGTATAATCAGCTGATTGC
>JAFLUC010000132.1 GCA_022509005.1 Oscillospiraceae bacterium
AAGCAGTGCTGCTGCTGTGACGACGACTTTGACCTCGCGTCCGTGCCGGATTCGGTATCGCGTATATTTGACGGAAGCTTTGTTTCCGGTAACGAGCGCAAGAGAGTGTTTGTGTCAATCGGTATTTTCTCGATTATTAAGCTTGAGCGCCGTGTACAGCTGATGATTCCGTCGTACGATTTCTGCGTTCCTAATAAGGAATGTGTAGGTGCAACGGATGATAATCCGTGTGACCTGTTTGATAGAATCCACTTCCCGGTTGACGAGTTCTTCCCGCCGGAGCGGTGTGAGTTCTTAGAGAACGGTCAGGTTGACCCGTCTGTACCGCAGCGTCCCGACAATGATGACGACTGTGATTGCGGTTGTGGTTGCTGAAAATACTGTATGTAACAATAAAAGCCTTGCAGGATTACAAATTCTGCAAGGTTTTTTGCGTATACAGAGAAAACAACATATAACATAGTCTATCAAATAGACTTCTAAAATAAAGACACTCTAAGGTGCTCATCTTAACAATGGCGCAAGAAATGCGGGGATTTTTTCGTATATTGTACAATAACATTTTCGTAATATTACAAAAAAAATACATATTTAAAAAATATTGAAAGTGACCGGAAAATGTTATATAATATATACTGCGGTTTTTATGTATTCGTTAAAGAAAGGGAGATATTTATGAAACAAACTATGTTTAAACACAAACGATGGCTATCACTGCTGTTGAGCATGGCAATGATTATTTCAATCATGCCGGTAAGTATGTTTACAGCAGATACGGCTTATGCGGAGGAGAGTACTCCTTTGTATGCTTATTTGACGACCGATAGCAGCGGCACTGATAATGCCAAGCTTGTGATAACAACGGATAATACGGGCGGCTATGCGTCTGCAGAGACGAAATGGGAAGGGTTTTATACCGATTCCAACTGGAATCAAGCCAAATATCAGCTTTGGAGCGAAGCTGCCGGACAGATTACATCTGTTAAAATCGGCGGCGAAACACCCGAGGACGTAGTTAAGCCGATACGTATGGGATATTGGTTTGCCGGATTTGAAAATCTTAAATCAGTTGACGCAGACGGATTGGATGTCAGTGCTGTAACTTATGCAGGCGATTTTTTCAACGGATGTACAAGTCTGGCAGATTTCAGTTTTACGGCAGATTGGAAAATGCCTGAATTAACGGATGCGACAGAGATGTTCCAGAACTGCAAGAGTATGACAAGTATTGATTTGAGCGGCTGGAATGCGTCTAAAATAATCGGCACGAATCGTATGTTCAACGGTTGTGAAAATCTGCAGTCTGTGAATGCGTCAAATCTGGGCGGCAACTACATAAAACCGGGTGAAACCAGAGAAAAAGACGCCGGTACTATAAAATTTATGACCGCTATGTTTCAGGGATGCGTAAATCTTACAACCATTACTGGTATAGAAGGCTGGGATCTTTCGATAGCCCAAAATGTTGATAATATGTTTAGGGATTGTAAATTATTGACGGCTTTGAATCTAGATGACTGGCACATAGCCCGCAATGATTTAGGATTATATGCTGTTTCCGGGATGTTCAGCGGTTGTGAAAATCTGGAGACACTGACTCTTGGTTCGGTTAAGGCTGCCCGGAATAATATGTTTACAGCTATATTTCAGAACTGTTCAAAGCTGACCACGATTGATTTGAGCAATTGGACATTTGCTGAGCCGACAGACTACAATGCAATTCGAAATCTGGATAGTTTGTTTGACGGCTGTACAAGTCTGGAAACAATTATCTTCCCCGGAGAGCCGTGGCTTACTACTTATGATTTTTATTCAGTAACAATGGATTATACGTTTCGTAACTGTAAAAGCCTTAAGAAGCTGGACTTTAGCGAGGTGAATTTATCAAGGTTAAATAGATTACAGCATGCCTTTGAGGGCTGTTCGTCTCTGGAAGAGGTAATATTCGGTGACGCTCCTAAAAGCTTCTATACAAATATGAACTATGCTTTTGCGGACTGTACAAGTCTTAAACGCGTTAATTTTGATAACTGGAATATGGGTGAAATTGAATACGCGTTCTACAACTGTTCAAGCCTGGAAGATTTGGGTGATATGAGCACATGGAAATTAAGTTCCACATATGATTTATCATACCTGTTCTTTAATTGCTCAAGTCTGACAAGCGAAGCTATAGCAGGCATGAAAAATTGGAACACAAGATCCATAAACGCAATGATGTCTACCTTCAGAGGATGCTCATCGCTTACGGAGCTGGATTTATCAAATTGGAGTACGTATGGTGTAGAAAACCGCAAAGCTGGATTCGCGGCTAAAGCAATCAGCGGATTCGCGTCGGAGTGCAGTAATCTTACAAAAATCACAATAGGACCGAATTTCGGATTTGACGGTATGCCGACAAGCGGTATGTTCGCCCTTGCGATAGATGATGCGCAAGAATGGGATGACGCGAACTATAACATCAGTAACCAGTATATGCAAAAGGATTACTACAAGTGGTATCTTGATAACCGTGATGTATATGATGAGGGATCTTACGGCGGAGACGGTGAAGATGCCGATTTCGGAGATTCGACGCTGGGAGATTTGCTGGAAGACCATTCGGATGCGGATGTTGATAGTTCGTTTGAAGAAACGGAGAAGAAAATAACAGATGGTGAGTTCGTACTCACAGATATACTTGTGTCTGGTGATGACGATACTATAGACCATGAGCAGAAGAATTATCAGAAAACCACTGCCAGCGGTGAAAGCGGAGGAATGCAAAGCTATATAACAGAATCGGCGGAGTGGTCGGAGTATGACAACGGAACGGCGAAAATCGCCATTGACGCGGCTACATCAATGGGATATTCGAGTATACCGCTGTATGTATTTACCGTATGTGATGCGCATGGTTTTGAGGTTGACATTGCTGCGAAAAATATTGCTTATCTGGCAAAGCAGTACAGCGGATATGCGGATGCAATGATAATAGCCCCGTCGGGTATAATACTCGGACCGTATCGCTTTGACGATAAGACTGATGAAGCAGATATAAAGGATAAATTGGACAATATCGGATTTACCGGCGCTGTTCATTATATGGACTCAATTGTTCCGGCGATAAGGCAATATATATTCGGAAATCTTAACGGAGAGATTTCCGCTGAGACTGCAAAAAGACATCCGGTGGCAATCTATGTTTCGCTTGATAATGTTATAAGAACTAATGGCGTAAGCACGAACGGCAAATACGCCACGGAGGAGCTTTACAGATATCTTGCCGAAAATTATGAACCGGACGGTAATAATGCTGATACGGACAGATATATTTCTCTCACCTCTGAGGCTAATTACGAAAGTGACAAGTATGGTTCCCCGGAGTCACCTAAAGACCCGGGAAACAAGCACGCCCTTACAGAAGTAGCTTCATATGCTTTCAGTCCGTCTAACTATGTAAACGGTATTACTGACGGCGAGGCGGATTACCTGTATGACGACGATTTCGAGGACTTGAATATTACTCCTATAGCGCCGGCAATGACAATTTTGACAACGTTATCGGATAAGTTTGATTATAACACTATAAACATATTATCCGAAAATTGCTATTATGGTGATACTAAGAAGACGCCAAAATCGGTTGCCGTAAACGAAAATACAGGAAGGGTGACGTTCACTCTTGGCAATTATATTCCCGGTGATGAAATTCATCTGGAGCTGACAGCAAATGTCAAAGAGCAGTACACAGCGGCTCCCGATACCCTGAACGGCTGGTTTGACACAAACAGTTCCGCGACAAGCTTCCGTGATAATACAAGAACGCTCATATCGGTTCAGTCTCCGAAGCTGCGGCGCTATAGCAACGGTTTGACAATTACAAAAACCGTGGTTGCCGGCGACGATGACAAAGACGGCACAAAGGGTGATTTCACATTCACAGTGACGCTGTCAGACGCAAGGGGCAAGGAGCTTACGGGTATATCCTACGAATACGAAGGTATATCTGTTGTGAACGGTGTTGATGAGCCGGATGACGGCACAATAACAAGCGGCGGTGAGGTTACACTTAAACACGGTCAGGGTATAACAATTACAGGACTTCCCGAAGGCGCGCAGTATACTGTAACCGAGGATGACCCTGATACTGCCGAGCGTACGTATAATGTAACAAATACAGACACTGAAGAAGGTGTGACCAGAGATTTGGACGCATCGGGAACGATTGATTCAGTAACGGGCGCGGCAGAGGTAGACTTCACTAATACAAAAATCTATAAGCTTACATACCATGCCGGCGAAGGTTATCCCGAAACCTGCGAGCCTGAGTCTACAACTGCTCCGGCAAATGAAGATGTAGATGTGGCGGATGCTGAA
>JAFLUC010000133.1 GCA_022509005.1 Oscillospiraceae bacterium
GGCTATCCATTGCCATACCGTCATAGCAGCCCATGACCCCCTCAATTAAAGCTAAGTCACTGTCCTCGGCATTTTCGCAGAATACTGTTTTCAACTCCTCCGGCTTCATGAAAAACAAATCAAGATTAACGCTATCCCTGCCGCATGATACCTTGTGAAACATTGGATCGATATAATCCGGTCCGCATTTGAACGGTGATATTTTATGTCCCTTATTTTTCAAAACACGCATCACCGCGCAGGCAGCCGTTGTTTTTCCTCCGCCACTCATTGCCGAAACGAGCATGAGACGCGGTATATTAACTTTCTTCATCTTTTTTATTTAATGTAAATATATGAACAGGATTTTGACCTATCATCATATCGTATTCTCCGACCTTTTTTGATTTTGCTGTATTAACGCTTATGATTTCACTTTCAAGATCAAGTTCACTTATTACATGCATAACCTCTGCCGCTGAATTCAACGCAATTGTATTTATCACAATCTTTACAGCAGGATTCTTTTTTATTACGCAATCTACTATTTCCATAAGTCTGCCGCCGCTGCCGCCGATAAACACATGAGTAGGCGTGGGCAGATACTCGAGCGCTTCAGGCGCTTCGCCGTTAATCAGCATTATATTGTCACAGCCGAATTTGCATCTGTTTGAATTCACAAGCACATAACGCTCCGGCTTTTTTTCTATTGCATACACCTTTATATCGTGTGACACAAGCGACGCTTCAACCGCAATTGAACCTGTGCCCGCGCCGATATCATAAAGCACGCTGTCCGATTCAAGCCCAAGCTTTGCTATACTCAATGCGCGGATTTCATCCTTTGTCATAGGTGTATTATCGCGGATAAATTCATCATCCTTAATGTGCTTTCCGAGCAGTCTTTTAGGCGACGGATTTTCAATTATCACCGACACCGGAGCTTTTATTTCCTCCTGCTCGGCATCAAACATATATGAAACTCCGGTTTGGGTAAAGCTTTCATCCTGATATCCCATTCTCGAACCGATATGGATTATACAATCATCAAGCTTGTAGCTGCCGAGCTGTGTTATAAGTCCGTTGATATCCTTTGGCTCATTTAAGAGTGCAAAAGCATATTTACTGTCCCTCACGATATTGCATATACTCTTTTTATTATAATAATCGGTATTATCACCGTGCAGGCTCACAAGCTCAGTTTCGGCAATATCAATCCCAAGCTTGCCGCACATATATGAATATGACGATATACCGGGAATATTAATAACCTCATATTCTTCTAAAAGCTCCATGAGTTTTTTTGCGCCGCTGTAAAATGAAATATCTCCCGAAAGCAATATCGCAGCGTTTTCAAATTCGCTGTGTGAGTCCAGATATTCTTTTATTTTATCCGCCGCATATTCCTTAAAAACAGGCTTCGTATACTCCTTTGCCGCTTCCAACATTCGTTCTGCGCCAATAAACACATCTGCTCTATCCATTGCAGCTCTCGCCTCTGTTGTAAGAGTTTTACCGTCCCCCATACCGATTCCTATAAGGTAAACCGTCATTTGTATTCCTCCATTAATTTATTTAACATTTTGTCGTTGCCGCCACAGCATAAATCGCCATGCGTATTTGAAAATATCAAAAATGCGTATTCTATATTTCCGCCACATCGCTTATTAATATAAAAATCAATTTTGTCGCGTATTCTTCTCATTGCAGGCTCAAATACGTCATATTCTTTTAAAATTGAGATTGCGTCATCTGTCGTGACGCTTTCCATTATCCGGTTAAGTGCTTCAAGAGGTGCTCCGCACAGCGCCGCATGGGTGCATAAAATTTCCATTCGCCCGTCTGCGATAGATGAGTGAGTGTTCATAATCCCGGCGGCAAGCTTTATAAGCTTACCCGCATGACCTATAAGCATAAAACCTTTAAAGCCTTTATCTGCTATGAAGTCTATTGTATCACCTATATAGTTACTGCATTTTATCGCTTCTTCAATATCTATGCCGAATTTTTCACTGACATAATCCCTACCGTAATTACCGGGCGTAATTATGACATAGTCCTTCATTGCCGCACGACGCACATTAAGCTCAACCTCGATTGTATCAATAATAGCTTTTGTGCTCATAGGTTCTACAATCCCCGATGTGCCTAATACGGATATTCCGCCCTCTATCCCAAGCCGCGGATTAAAAGTCTTTTTTGCAAGCTCCACGCCCTCAGGAATTGAGATAACCACCTTAGCGCCGCAGTCTGCTCCGTATCTGTCAAGCACATCTGATACCGCATCTTTAATCATCCTCCGCGGCACGCTGTTTATTGCCGCCGCGCCAACAGGCTGATCAAGTCCCGGCTTTGTTACTCTGCCAATGCCCGTTCCGCCCTCAATTATTATGCCGCTTTTTTCATAACTAACCCTTGCATAAACAAGAACGCCGTTTGTGATATCAGGATCATCGCCCGAATATTTTCTTACAGCACATTCCGCATAATCTGCGCCAATTTTCGCTTCAAGTATCTCAACCTCTACTCGCTTCCCTGATGGGGTTATGACATATTCAGTTTTTACGGAATTTCCTCCGATAAGCATCCGCGCCGCCGCCTTCGCTGCGATTGCCGCGCACGTTCCTGTGGTGATTCCCGACTTTGCCATATGCCATTTCCCCTTTCTTATAACTGTATTATACCATTTCTTTACATTATTTTCAATAATAAATTCACAAAAACAAGGACGGAGATACTCGTTAATCTCCGCCCTTGTTTTTTACTGTCCCCCTATATGCCTTAATCATAAGCTCCTCGATTTCCTTTATGAGCGGAAGTCTTGGATTTGCTGTTGTACATTGATCCTCAAAAGCTTTATTTGCAAGCTCCGAAAGCTTTGACATATACTCATTCTCATTTATTCCACATTCGGCATAGCTTTTTGGCATCTCCAAAGTCTGCATAAGCTGTCTTACTCCGTTAATGAGATTGTCTATACACTCCTCCGTTGTGCTGCCGCCAAAGCCGCAGTATCTTGCAATCTCAGCATATTTCTTGTCTGCAATAAAATGACGGTATTTCGGCCATGATACGAGCTTGCTCGGCATACGGCTGTTATACTTTATCACGTGCGGAAGCAGTATCGCGTTTGCTCTGCCGTGCGGGATATGATACTCGCCACCTATCTTATGCGCAATTGAATGATTTACGCCGAGGAACGCATTTGTGAACGCCATTCCGGCTATACAGCTCGCGTTATGCATTTTCTCTCTCGCTTCTCTGTCATCTGCGCCGTTTTTGTACGCGCGCGGCAGATATTTAAATACGAGCTGACATGCCTTTACGGCAAGCGCGTCGGTATAATCCGATGCCATAACCGAAACATACGCCTCCATTGCATGAGTGAGCACATCAAGACCAGTGTCGGCTGTCGGCGCTTTTGGCAAAGACAAAACGAACTGCGGATCAATTATTGCGACATCAGGCGTAAGCTCATAATCGGCAAGCGGATATTTCATGTTATTTTTCTTATCTGAAATTACCGCAAACGAGGTTACCTCAGAGCCTGTTCCCGATGTGGTCGGGATTGAAACCATTCTTGCTTTATCGCCCATTTTCGGGAATTTGAACGCACGCTTTCGTATATCAAGAAACCGCAGGTGCAGTCCTTCAAAATCAATGTCCGGATGCTCATAAAACAACCACATACCCTTTGCCGCGTCCATTGCTGAGCCGCCGCCGAGAGCGATAATCACATCAGGCTTAAATCTGCGCATCATTTCAGCACCCCTATTTACAGTTTCAATTGATGGGTCTGGCTCTACCTCTGAGAATATTTCAGAATGCACAATATCAGGACGCTTTCTTAAATAATACAGAATTTTATCAACATAACCAAGCTGTACCATACCCGGATCCGTTACAATAAACGCTCTTGATATATCCGGCATCTTTTCAAGATACTGGATTGAATCATATTCAAAATATATCCTGTCCGGTACCTTGAACCACTGCATATTAATTCTCCGTCTTGCCACACGTTTTTCATTTATTAGATTTACTGTCGATACATTTCCGCTGACGCTGTTTCCGCCATAGCTGCCGCAGCCAAGCGTCAGTGACGGCATATTTGT
>JAFLUC010000134.1 GCA_022509005.1 Oscillospiraceae bacterium
CTCAGCTGGATAGAGTGACTGGCTACGAACCAGTAGGTCGGGGGTTCGAGTCCCTTAGGACGCGCCAAAAGGAATGGCTTAACCATGCGGTTTATAGGTCATTCCTTTTTTGTTGCCATGATGCATTTAGTGCGTTTTGTCCTTTCAAGTTTTGGTTTGGGTGTTTTCCCTTACCTGTTGATATTATTATACTATACTATCGACAATATATCAATAGACAGAATAAATAATATTAACGACAATATATCATGCAAATTGTATATTGACGACAATATTATATAGTGTTATAATACCTATAGCATTTGAAAGAGTGTTAGGATGTACAGCGTACATTCCGGGTAAGAAAATAAAATAGAGCGGCGGCGGGCTGTTCCGCTTCCGGTTTTTGGGAGATATTCAGGTACCTTAAAAACTGGAGGTGATAAAATGAATGAGTTCATAACGGCAATTATAAATATCGTTTATTTGATGTTTGCGATTGCCTTACTCGATAGAGTCATTGAGTTATTCAAGAACATAAAAAAATAACCGCCCCAATCCTGCAAGATAAGCGGTTATTTTTTTAAATCGTTTATAAGCGGAACGGCATTGACCGCTCTTGCTTCTTGCCTGTATTATATCACATGACTATATTATTTGTCAAGGGGGTATTCAAAAATGGCAGTATCAAAAGCTCAGCAAAAAGCTACGGCTAAGTATGTTAAGAATAACTATGACCGGATAGAGATAAAGGTGAATAAAGGCTCAAAAAGCCTCATAGAAGCGGCGGCAAAGGCTAATAATGAAAGTATAAATGGATATGTTAAAAAGGCTGTCAAGGCTAAATATGAAGCTGATACAGGCGAAACAATAGAATTATAGCCACATGAGGCGGATATATTTGGTGTCTGCTGCATGAAAAATATACGTTTAACTACAGAAAGGGTGGTTTCTATGAGCATGGGATATTGTGCGCATGGCCGCAAAATATCAGAAGATGAGAAGACATTAATCTATGGATATACATGCTATAATATAGGCGAAGGCGAGTGGGAAAAAGCGAAAAAGACTTATGATGGATGCATTCTTATCCAAAAAGAAGCTTTTGTCGAACCTACTATACACAAAAAGATTAAAAAGATGCCAAGTGGTCGAAAAAAACTTGTTATTAAGAGTATTCATAATGACGTTGACTGTACAGTGTTAGCGGAAGAAGGAAAAATCAAAATCGAAAATTGCAGCAGCGCTTGGAAATTTTATAATGGAAGTGATTTTATGGCATTTAGAATAGTGCATGCAATATTTAACGAGTATCAAGATACCGGAGTTGTGCCGGAGAAAATATCATGTTGTAGTTAGGAATCTTTAAATTTAGATGAAAAATGCAGAAAAAATGACCGCTTATCTTCTGAACCAAGATTAAGCGGTCTTTTACTTGCTTTATTTATATATCTTTAACCTCACAAGCAATGAATAAATCCTTGTTCCGCCGGGGAGAAGCTTGATATCGTCCTCATCCATAATGCGGAGCGCGAGGACAAGCGCTATATATATGATTCCCGCAGCGGCGATCGATACGACCGTACATATGAGGTTATTCATATATCCCATGCCGAGGACCATACGCATTGCTTTGTATACAACCACGATCACCCCGCCCATTACAGCGCCTGCCGCGAGCGGCTTTATAACGTATTTGCTGAGCGTAAGCTTAAGCGGGATATGCCGTGTAAGCACGGTGAAGTTTACAAGGAACGCCACGAATTGACATACGATCGACGATATTGCCGCGCCGTAGATGTTTATCGAAGGTATTCTTATAAGCGTGAGGTTGAGTATGATCTTGCATACACAGCCTGCAAGGATGCTGCACGCGGGAACAAACACCTTTCCGATCCCCTGCAGCGCGCCTGTGAGCGTCTGCGTGAGCGCGCTGAAAATGAGCGCGACGGCCATGATCGAAAGCAGATCGTAGCCTGCGGAGGCATTCGGGTAGATTATCCGGTACAGCGGCAGAGCCAATGTGATAAACCCTATCGCGCACGGCAGTATTATGAGTATCGAGATAAGGAACGAATACGAGGTTTTTGAAGAAGCCTCCTTCGTATCGCCCTTTGCGAGCGCTCCGGCGATATGCGGAACGAGAACCGTCGCGAATGAAAGATTGAGCGCGAGCGGCATGTTATAGAGTGTATCGCTCTTTGAGAGCATGCCCGAAAGCGTAACCGCGGCGCGGTTAAGTTGTTCGGCAGTGGGGTTTATGATAGGCGAGGTACTTACCGGTCCGCCCTTTACGATGCCGATTATATTTGCCGGGATCTCCGAGCTGAACGCGGCTTCGAGCGAGCGCGTTATTGTCGCGAGATCGACAACGCGGTTGATCGATGTGATGATCGATGCGAGCGAGATCGGTATCGAGAGCATCAGTATCATTTTTACAAGCCGCTTTGTTGACGGCTTGAAGTCTGAATCAATTGAGTTTTTAATATCCTCCGCAAGCGCCCTTTTGCGCTTTGTATAGAAGATAAACAGGAATATAACAGCGACAATCGTCGAAAGCGAGCTTGCCGCATTTGCCCATGCCGCCATGATCTCGGGCGGCGTTTTTTCTGCGAGATTTCCCGGGTACTGCATTGTCACCTTTGTCATAAACTGCATAAGACCGGGCATTATGCCGACAGAAAGTATAACAAGAAGAATGGTGAGTCCGCATTTAAAGACCTGCTCGATCATCTGCGCAAAGCTTGTCGCGCGCATATCGTTGAGTCCTTGGAAGTATCCGCTTACGACAGATGTTACGCACACGAAAAATATCGAGGGTGAAATAGCGCGCATAACATACTGCGCGCCGTTCATGTTAAGAACGTGTACAGCAATAAAGTCCGAGCCTATATACAAAATTGCCGAGCACACAAATCCGACAACGGTAAAAAGCTTTAATGCAGTTTTAAATATCCTGTGCGCGGCCTTGTAATCGCCAAGCGCCGCGCGTTCGGAAACCATTTTGGCTATCGCGTTCGGTATTCCGACAGATGATATCGCAAGTAATACCGTAAACACCTGAAATCCTGCGTTATAGAAGCCGTTTCCGGCATCACCGAAGCCGTCTATATTGGTTATAACCATACGGTATACCATGCCGAGCAGTTTGACCGTTATCTGTGCAAAAAGTATCATAACGACGTTTCCCATAAAGGAATGTGTCTTTTGTTTAGCGGGTTTATTCATAACAAAATCCTTTCGTATTTTATCATAGGGATATTATACTCCTTCCGGATGATTTTTGCAAGAGTCAATTTTATTAATATTTTCTGAAAAATATTGCATTGCCTGAAAAAATATGATATAATTCACTCTTAGGTGACGGAGAAATCCGTGTGACCTTGATACATGGAGCGGTGGCGGCTGGCTGGTCGCAAGCTCCGCTTGCTGCTCGCCCATGCAACCCGGTTCCAGCACTCTCGGTAAAGGGGAGTGTATGAGTATGGACTTAGAACATATATTCAGAATCATAGAATTACTTATAATCATTGAAATACTCAGGAACATAAAAAAATAAGCCGCCCCTACCGCAAATAGAGGCAGCTTTTCGTTAGGCTTATAGTCTAACAAAAACCCTGCTGCGGAGCAGTCAAAAACCGCTTCCTGTTATCTAAACTATACCACATATCAACAGAAATGTCAAGTGGTTAATATAATAGAATATGTTTAAAATATGAAAGGAAGATATAGATGATAATAACACGCTCCCCGAAGGGGACGGCGGATCTTTTGCCGGCTGACAGCTACAGATGGCAGTATCTTGAAAAAAAGTTCAAGGAGACCGCCGATTTATATAATTTTAAGGAAATAAGGATGCCGACGTTTGAGCACACAGAGCTTTTCGAGCGCGGCGTGGGCGATACGAGTGACGTTGTAGAGAAGCAGATGTACACGTTCACCGACAAGGGCGGCAGAAGCGTAACGCTGCGCCCGGAGGGCACGGCATCGGTTGCGAGAAGCTTTATAGAGAACAGCCTTTACGCGTTGCCGATGCCGATGAAGATGTTCTATAACATTGCATGCTTCCGCTACGAAAAGGC
>JAFLUC010000135.1 GCA_022509005.1 Oscillospiraceae bacterium
GGAACACCTGTTATTTCCGATATATGCCGCGCCGTTTCAGCCGCGCGCACAAGCGGTGAATACAGGATTTCATCAATCCGTATCCCCTGAGCTTTTATCTGCTCGCCGCATTCTATTGCCTGACTGTGCCCGTATTCGGTAAGCTCAATATCTGTCGCGCCGCAGATTTTGTTTTTAACATTCCATATCGTCTGCCCGTGACGCGTAAAATATAGGTCCTTCATTTTAATACTCCGTTTCTCTGTCTCAGTTTTTTCGTATAAATCATAAAGAATATCAGGTTTATCATAATACCGAATACCGTTGCGCTCGGCGCGGCAAGACCTATTCCGGTAAGGCTAGCGTCCGGCAGACGGCTCATTATATACGACATCGGCAGTCTCACAAGGAACGTTTGCGAAATGCCCTGGAGCATGACAAACAGCGTCTTTCCGTGTCCGTTATAATAGCCCATAAAGCTGAACAAAATAGCTGTTACTACAGCCTCCGGCGCGAATCCGCGCAGATACTCAGCCGAGCGTGCAATAACCGCCGCGTCATTTGAGAATATCGCAGACGGAACCTCGCCCCAGAAGAATGTAACTATACCTATAACAACGCCTATCGAGCCGCCGAAAAGCATTCCCGTAACCATAGCCTTTCTCGCTCTGTCCTCTCTCTGCGCGCCCACGTTCTGAGCAACAAACGACGCCATTGACTGCATGAGTGAGCCCGGAACAAGCATTACAAACACAACAATTTTATTTGCTATGCCGTAGCCCGAAGATGCTTCAAGCCCGAGACTGTTAATAAACGCGCACAGCGCCAGAAATGACAGCTCCGTTAATATCTCCTGCAGCGCAATCGGTGTGCCGATTTTCACAAACCGGGCTATTTCAGGATTGAAGCGTATATCCTTTACCGTCATTGTAAACGGCAGCTTACGTCTCTGCATAATAAGTATCGATAAAATAACGCTTACCGCCTGAGCGAGCACCGTGGCAAGTGCCGCGCCTGCCACATTCATTTTGAACACGGCAACAAACAGAAGGTCGCCTATAATATTTACAACACACGCGATTGCCACAAACACAAGCGGCATCTTTGAATCGCCGAGTCCTCGGAAGATACTGCTTATCACGTTATACGCAATAATGAACACGATTCCGCCGCCGCATATACGCACATATGTAACGGTATCACTAACAGCCTCTGCCGGAGCCTGCATAAGCAGCGCGAGCGGTTTTGCAAAAATGAGCAGAAACGCGGCAAGCAATACGGACAAAGCAACGAATAAGCAGACTGCCCCGCCTATGACCTTGCCGATACGCTCCGCGCGTTTTTCGCCGAGATACTGACCAATAAGAACCGTTATACCCATTGATAGTCCGGCAATGGTAAATATAACGAGATTTACAATACTGCTGCCCGTTGAAACACCCGATATTCCGGCGGTTGTACCGAATCTTCCGACAACGATAATGTCTACCGCGCCGTACATTGCCTGTAATATGAGCGCGCCCAGAATAGGTATCATGAACTTTATCATTTTTGAAACTATATTACCTTGTGTGAAATCATTTGTGTTTTCTTTCATATCCTCTTTTCCTTTTTATTATATAAATTAAACATGCTATATTATAGCATAAATGATATTAATAAACAATACCCAAAATCGAAAATTATACGGTAAAAATCCGCTTCTGCCGCCGTAGATTACCATTGACTAACCTATATTGACTATGTTATAATATTAACAAGCTTATCATGAACAGTTAAGCAGCAAAGCTGCTGATATATAGAGGACAAGGAGGTCAAGCTATGGCGGAGAAAAAAACAAGTGTTCCGTTTAACGGGACCAAAGAACAGGAAGAGGCTTTAAAGGCCGTTATTGCCGAGCTTAAAGACGATCCCGGCGCGCTTATGCCGGTTTTACAGAAGGCTCAGGATATTTACGGCTATCTTCCGATTGAGGTACAGAAGATTATTTCTGACGGGATGGGAATCCCCATGGAGAAGGTCTATGGAGTTGCGACCTTCTATTCACAGTTCAGTCTTTATCCCAAGGGCAAGTACCGCATTTCGGTATGTCTCGGAACGGCATGCTATGTAAAGGGCGCGGGAGATATTTATAATGCCTTGATGGATAAGCTGGGAATTGAAGGCGGACAGTGTACGCCCGACGGAAAGTTCTCGCTTGACGCGTGCCGCTGCGTGGGCGCGTGCGGACTTGCTCCGGTTATGCTTATAAATGACGACGTTCACGGACGCCTGACCGTTGATGATCTTGACGGAATATTGGCGCAGTACGAATAAACAGGAGGGGTATTATGAAGCTTGAAGAATTAAATGCAATAAAAGAAAAAGCGCAGATAAAAGCACCCCGCCGTGTGCACGTGTGCGGAGGTACAGGCTGCACATCATCGGGAAGCCCGAAGATTATAGAAAGACTTGAAGCCGAGATTAAGGCAAACGGTCTTGAAGATAAAGTTGAGATTGTAAAGACAGGCTGCTTCGGTCTGTGCGCGCTCGGTCCTATAATGATAGTGCATCCGGAAAACAGCTTTTACTCGATGATTAAGGAAGAAGATATTCCAAGGATTGTTAAGGAGCATCTTGTAAACGGCAATCCGGTTAAGGAGCTGTTGTATGACGAGACAACAAAGAATACAGATCACATACTCCCGCTTGAGGAGACAAACTTCTATAAGAAACAGCACAGAGTTGCGCTCCGTAACTGCGGCGAGATAAGCCCGGAGCATATTGAAGAGTACATAGGCAGAGACGGTTATCAGGCACTCGGCAAGGTTCTTACAACAATGACGCCTGAAGAGGTTATACAGGTAATCCTCGACAGCGGCTTGCGCGGCAGAGGCGGCGCGGGATTCCCGACAGGTCTTAAATGGCGTTTTGCGGCAGCTAACGCGGCAGATCAGAAGTATGTTTGCTGTAATGCCGACGAGGGCGACCCCGGCGCGTTCATGGATCGTTCGGTACTCGAAGGCGACCCGCACGTTGTTTTAGAGGCAATGGCTATTGCCGGCTACGCTATAGGCGCAACGCAGGGCTATATATACGTACGCGCGGAATATCCTATTGCGGTAGAGCGTCTTGAAATCGCGATTGCTCAGGCAAGAGAGCTCGGTCTTTTAGGTGATGATATATTCGGCACAGGCTTTAAGTTCGATATAGAGCTTCGTCTCGGCGCAGGCGCGTTTGTGTGCGGCGAGGAAACGGCGCTCATGACATCAATAGAAGGTAACAGAGGCGAGCCGCGTCCGCGTCCGCCGTTCCCGGCATTGAAGGGTCTGTTCCAGAAGCCGACAATATTAAATAACGTAGAAACATACGCAAACATTCCGCAGATTATCTTAAACGGTCCTGAATGGTTCGCGGGCATGGGTACAGAGAAATCAAAGGGTACAAAGGTATTCGCTTTAGGCGGCAAGATCAAGAACACAGGTCTTGTTGAGATCCCGATGGGAACAACGCTCCGCGAAATCGTTGACGAGATAGGCGGCGGCGTTCCGAACGGCAAGAAGTTCAAGGCTGCACAGACAGGCGGTCCGTCCGGTGGATGTATCCCGGCAGAGCATCTTGATGTACCGATTGACTACGATAACCTTATAGCAATCGGCTCGATGATGGGCTCGGGCGGTCTTATCGTAATGGATGAGGACACATGTATGGTCGATATTGCTAAGTTCTTCTTAGAGTTCACCGTTGACGAGTCCTGCGGTAAGTGTACGCCGTGCCGTATCGGTACAAGACGTATGC
>JAFLUC010000136.1 GCA_022509005.1 Oscillospiraceae bacterium
TCACAGAAAGCTGTATTAGTCTATATTTACAGAAAACTTTTCACAGTCTCTTGTAAGAGTAAAAGTGGACTAATTTTTTGCCTATCTTGAAATACTTGACCGCTGCAATTCCATTTCGATTGCTTCTTTATCATTTTTCAACTGTTCCAAAGCTTTAAGAGTAGCTTTATCTGGTGAATTACTGTACTTTGCATACATTTTTTCATATCCGTAATTTATCTTTTCCCATTTCAATATATCATAAAAAATGCTCTCGGACTTTAAGTAATTGCACAGTTTTACAATGTGTCTGTTGATTATCTACTTGGTTTGAAACGATATGATAAGGTCATGCAGTCAGAAATGTCAGAGTTGGGTTTGAGCGATAAAGCAATATGGAAATTAAAAAAGAATACGCGCCATGCAAGAATTCTTTCAAAGATTATACTGACAAAAAGTGTGGATGAATTTCTTGATAGAATTGAAATATTTCTTGATGGGGATATGGAAGCTGTATATCTGGGGCTTACGAAAGTATATGAAAAAGCAATCGTGGAATTGAAGAAGCAGCAGGGGGAGACTTTACCGGATGATACGATTATAAATATCCTAAAACGCGGTGGATTTAATGATACATTCGACCGATTTAAAATCCGTGAAGCACTGAATGCTCTTTTAAAAGAATTAAAAAGGAAATACGGGAACGAAATATCTGCCGACAAATATATTAATTCACCGCTTAATGTTTTATTGCGGAATATGGATGTTGCTGTAGATGGTAGTGGTGAAAAGAAGCCAAAGCTGAGAGATATTCTGAAAGGGATGGTCGAAGCTGCGCCGAAGGAGAACAGAGAAATGCTGAATAACATGCTTGACGCGATTGATAGTGCACTTCATATGCAGAATTATACTTTGAAACGGATATAATAATCTTAATTGGAGTACAAAACCGGAAATAACGTTCCGGCTTTTTACTATTCCACGGGAAGGACCAGACGGGTTACATATTTATCGGGATTTATTTCCTGACCGGTAGCCGGCATAACAAGTCCCATTGTACGTGGATAATCTATCGGTTTTAATCCTAATTCCTTAACTTTTTTACTAAGATAAAGATACGTCTCTCTGAAATTGTCATAGCTTCCGTAATACAGCGCCGACAGCACGCGGCAGGCGGGAAACGTAACTGTTTCCTCAGAAGCGCAGTCAGGATCCACCGGTACGCAGCATATGTAGTTTACCTCGATATCCTCATATTTACCGTTCAGGAAATCATCGCGCTTATTTATGACAAATACCGGCTTGGAAGAATGAGGCTTGTAACCCTTTTTAATTAGCTCATTGTACATATTATACATGTCATTGTATCTGTTTTCAGTATTTAAGCCGGAAAACTCTTTCGCGTAGCACACATACTCAGGCAGATTGATAATCTCTGCTGTCAGATGATTTTTATCCTCAATCCGAAGATTCATTTCTTCATAGGCGCGTTTTAAAATAAAGATCCGCTGTTTGAGCTTTTCAAGCAATTCGGGCGTGCCTCCGCCTGAATTATAATATTCCGCGATATCGTCATATTGCAGTCCCATATCCAAAAATGCTCTAATCTGCATTATTTTTGTTACGCAGAGGCAGTCATAGTAACGATATCCGCTATCCTCATTGCAGTAGACCGGCGTAAGAAATCCCCTTTTCTCCAGACGCAGAATTGTGCTGCGCGAAATGCCGCAGACCTTACCTATCTGATTTATCGTAAATAAATCTTTTTTCAAAAAAACCCTTCTCTCTATTGACTCGTTCATAAGTGAACATGTTATAATTATATATATTATCACATAAAGATACAAAAATCAACAAAAAAACACAATAAAGAGGTGATATTTTCTATACACACCAGAAATAAACGACTGATAGACGCTAAAATTATGCAGTATCTATTTCCGGGGATTATGATGGAAATGGCACTTTAGTTGGGGAAGATCAATTGATTTAAATAATACAGTAATTGAATTTGACAGATAGGAGGTTTTAAAAATGAAAAAAACAAATGACACCGCGGTTGAGTTTAAATTTGTGCCTGTTACAAAGATGTTTGAGGTACAGGCGGAAGCAAACTCAGACAAAACCGCAGTCGTATGCGGAGGGGTGAGCCTGACATATGGCGAGCTTAACGCGCGCGCAAACCGTATTGCGAACACGCTGATTAGTCTGGGTGTAAAACGCGAGAATCCGGTCGGAGTCCTGCTTGACAGAAGCGTGAACGTATACGCCGCACGGCAGGGAATTTTAAAATCGGGTGGAGCGTTTGTTGTCGCGTCACCGGAATATCCCGAGGACAGAGTAAGTTATATTTTTGAGGACTCGGGAGCGAAATTCGTGCTGACGACAGCCGAGATTAAGGCAAGCTACGGCGATATGTGGGACAAGCTCGCCTGCGAGCCGCTGATTATTGAGGAATTATTAGAGAAACCAGATGACAATAATCCAGATATCGAAATATCGGAGCATGATTTGTGCTACTGCATCTACACATCAGGCTCTACCGGCAAGCCAAAAGGCGTTATGATTGAACACGGTAATCTGGCAAATTATCTCAACGTCAATCCGAAAAGCTACATGATGCTCGGCTTTGTAGAACATGCGTCAGTGGTTCTGGCACAGGCGGCAATGACTTTCGATATGTCGATTATGGAGGAATTTATTCCGCTCACAACCGGTATGACGGCGGTCATTGCAACAGAGGAGGAAATCCAGAACCCTAATCTGCTCTCGAAATTAATCAAAGAAAACGGCGTTGACGCAATTTTAATGACACCGTCATTCCTGTCAATGCTTCTCAGCTTGCCAAATTCCGCAGACACGTTCGGACAGGTTAAGCTATACCTTGTCGGAGCCGAAGCATTTCCAGCCGGACTGTACGACAAAATCACAGCGATAAATAAAGAGGCGTTTATTATGAACGCCTACGGTCCTACCGAGGCCACGATAAGCTGTTCAATGAAGGTAATAACAAGCGGTGATGATATTACCATCGGTACTCCGACTTCCAATATATGTTTATATATTATTGACGAGAACGGAAATGAGCTGCCGGACGGTCAGATTGGCGAGCTTTTAATATGCGGCGCAGGCGTAGGCAGAGGATATGTAAATCTGCCCGAACGTACAGCCGAGGTATTTATTGAGTTCAGAGGCATGAAAGGTTACAAATCCGGTGATTTGGCACTTATCAACCCCGCCGGCGAGATTGAATTCCACGGACGTAAGGATAATCAGGTAAAGCTGCGCGGTTTAAGAATTGAGTTGGGCGAAATTGAAGAGGTTATTAACAGCTTTTCGGAGGTTAAAAACTCTATTGTTATTGCAGTGGATAACACATACCTGTGCGCATATTACACAGCTGAGCGTGAAGTTACGCCGGAGGAGCTGAGAGATTTTGCGGCGGAAAAGCTGGCGTATTATATGGTGCCGGACGTATGGATTCAGCTTGAGGAAATGCCGTTGACTCAAAATATGAAAATTGATAAAAAGGCGCTGCCAAAACCCATAATGACGCAGGGTGACAATGAAGTACCCAAAAATAAGACACAGCAGAAACTCTTTGACATAGTTGCGTCTGTTACCGGCAACAGCAATTTCGGAATAAATACCGATTTCTACCGCGCGGGACTTTCATCATTGGGTGCAATGCAGCTTAATGTGCGTTTGGCGGAGGAATTTAATATTGCCATAAAGACAAGCGATATCCACAGAAATAATAC
>JAFLUC010000137.1 GCA_022509005.1 Oscillospiraceae bacterium
TTTTGGAATTGTAAAAGTAATCAAAGGGTTTGCATTTTTGCGCACAATGCGACGAGAAACATATAACTCCTTAAATTTAAGAGTCGGTCCGAACCTCAATGGTCAGACCGACTCTTATTAATTATGAATATAGCCTTATTATATTTAGATTACTCAGATAAAGTGAATATGTCTGATAAAGGTTTCATTCCTTCTATTGTATCCCATACATATACTTTATCGTTTTCAGTTATCTCTATATCCTTAACCTCCGCTGTCAGATTTGCAAATGTCAAAGGATAAATTTTTACACTATCCATTACACCGGTTGATGTATATGATGCTTTTATTGCAACCACACTTGTTACTTTGTCATCAGGAGCTGTTAAAGTAAGCGTGTTTGTTTCAGCATCATAGCTTAACGTCACCTTATCGCTTACAGGTGGTGGTGTGGGCGTTGGATCATCTGACGGCTTTAATATCGTGCCGTCCGACATAAATGCCTTTGCCGCTGCAACGCTGTATATGCGCTTTTCCCCTGTCTCTGTACCGCGAAGATTTCCTTCAAGCACGTCGGATATATCATTGTAAATATACGAATAATCCAATGTTTCATAACCCAGCTCCTCCATTGCCGCCGCGATAAACGATGCCGCCAGAAGCGCGCTGTGCTGTGTCATGTGAAGGTTATCGTCAACGTGATAGTTGTTTTTCACCCAGTTGGCATCTTTTGTCTCTTCAATAGCTTTATTTACATAAAGCTGCGTCCATTTATTCAGATCAATACAATCTATACCCATTCCCTTCGCAAACTCGTACATATCGTTCGTTTCATTGCCTGCGTTATATGTGAAATATGCCTTGCTCTGATATTTACCATTATAAACAGGGCTTATAAGTATCGGCGTTACGTTCTTTGCCTTTGCCGCGTCGATTATAAGCTTCATCTGCTCCTGCATTTGTTCCTTCGTAAGTTTATTTGAACTCGAAGCTACCTCGTTAATTCCGAAGTCAATCAAAATTGTATCGCCCGGCTGCATTAACTCATTTACTGATTCAAAGCACTCGTCATACCACGTTTTAACAGTCGCGCTCGGCTGTCCGTAATTGGAAACTGAATATTTATCCGATAATACCTTACTGAGCTGCTGACCAAATCCGGTAATCATGATCTTATCGCTGTCAAGATCGTTTCCGTTCACGTCAAACGGATAATAATTTGATGACTCACTGTCGCCCGCGATCCAGATCACAGGCTTTCTGTACTTCTCGGGTACTCGCACGATTTTAATCGATGCGATTCGTTCGTTATTACCGCTCAGATTTCCGAATGTTATATCTGCGCTGCCATCAGAAAGCTTCACGCCCGGAATTTCCATAAGTGCCGAAGCACCACCTCTGTTCTGAGCGGTTGCGGAGGTTGTGTTGTTTGCAATCAACTGTCCTTTGCTGTAAATATCAGCGCGTCCGCCGCCTAAACGGTATACCGTGATATCGTAAAAACCATCTGCTAAAATCACCTTTATCGGATTACCGTCCGCCTTACAGCCGTTTTCGTTTATGCTGTAGTTTGCCGACGTAAGACCGTAACCCTTTTCCTCAGTGTATGAGCCTTGTGCGACCTTTACATAGCCCACTATGTTTGCATCAGTCGGATTAGTCTGATTCGTGAACTCAAACTTGTATTCCGGTACGATTGTTACCTCGCCGCCAGTAGTATTTGATACAAGTCCGTTTTCAGCCGTCACAGTTTCATAGCTTCCGTCCGGCTTATACATACGATAGGTTGTGTTATCATACATTTTTAATGTCGAGACATCAACAGATGCTGCTGATGAGGTTATCTCAAACGCACCTTCAACAGGCATCGGCGTTGAAATAACCTCGTCCGGTTCGGGATATTCCGTCCATGCACCTTTGTTATAAATCGTGTATGCTGTATTATTTCCGGCAATCGTTCCCACAGAATTATATGCCGGCTGATGATAATGGTACTGGTCACGCATAAGTGCCGCGTATTCGTCTGTATAGAACGATGCTACAGCTGTTATATCGCTATTCGCATCAGCAAGCGCCTTCTGCGCAAGATTAATTCTCTTATAGTTCGGATCATTAGCTTCATCTATCGCTGCTGCGCCGCTTGTCTTACAATGACCTATCCGTATCATAAACATATCGGTAAGCCCTGTACCTGATTTAAGCGAGTTGAAAATTGATAACGTATTTGATTTATACGAATCATCACTTCTGTTTTTGTCCGCGTCGGTTTCGCCCTGGCACCATACTAAGAATTTTTTACCTATCGTATATCCGCTGTCTGTAAGATACTGCTCGGCCTCTTTATAACGGGATACCATTTCAGCCATTACCGCAGCGCCCATAAAATAGTCAGTAGCCTGACCGCCTCTTGAAGCCTGCACACCTACGATCGGCACGCCAGAAGCTTTATAATAGCTTTCCATAAACGATGAAACCATATCGCCGCTTCTCCGGTCTAAACCGTTGCCGCCGTTGTCGTTCATTGTACTGTTGTTTTCATATTTTCCGAACGGCTCTGAAATAGTTGAGAGCACACCCGGCTCCGTCACGGGATGATATTCAAAGCCGTGACCGGGCAGACATTCTATAGCCTCGTCATATTCGCCTCGTCCTGCCATATTGGACTGACCTGCAAAAAGAACAAGATCTACTACTCTTTCCTCTGACTTCTTAGATGCATTATCCGTCATTGACTTCTCTAAAAGCCAGTCTGTAATTCCCGTTGTTTCAGCCGCTTTCTTTGCGATATTCGCTTCTGCAAACGGATATTCCGTATACATAACATCAGTCATTTTTGCTGACTGTAATTTATTTACAATTGCTCTTGCCGCATTCGCACTGCCATATTGCGCAAATACATATACCGTCGTATTTGCACCCGATAATGCGCTAACCTGCTCACCGGTCAGCTCCGCTGTCGGGGCTGCCGCAATAACTGCCGCTATTTTATCCGGATTTACGGCTGCAATAGCGAGCGCCGCATCCGCGCCGTCACCCTGTCCGGCAAGATATACCTTGTCTGTGTCAACATCTGCAATGCTGTCGATCAAACCTGATATATTATCTGCCGACCATGCATCAGTTGTCTGTGGAGCAACGAGAACAGCTTTGTCCTTTAGCTGATTAAACAAATACTGTGCCTGATAAAGTTGACTTGCATTATCCGTGCCGCTTCTCGTGCTGCTGTGGAGATATACGATAAGCGGATATTTTTCCGCCGATTCCGGTTTTAATATACGATATGGCATACCGTTATACTCTCCCTCCGTATATCCGTCTGCGATCTTCGGAGCAGGTGCCGGATCAGCAGTTGATTCAAATTCCGAAATTGCCAGATTGTCAACATATATATGTCTTCCTGCTGTTTTTGAGCGGTTTGATTCGATTTGCACAATATCAATATCTCTTGTTGTTTCCTCCGGCAAAGAAGCGCTGTATGACTTGCTTCCAATATCTATTTTAGCTTTAAGAGCATAAAAGTCAAGCTCTATTCCGAAATGAGTTGCCGGGGAGCTCATTCCATCATCAGCTTTTGAGCTGATGGCACCTGTAAAATCGCTTGC
>JAFLUC010000138.1 GCA_022509005.1 Oscillospiraceae bacterium
CGTGAGCAGTCAAAATCAATGCTCTCAGGCGCAAAGGCAATAGGCTCTGTAAATCTCCTTACAGTAAGAGTTGACGGCATGAATGTTCCGGATATGAAAAATCTCGGTGACAATGCTAAGAATGATCTTGAAAATGGCGTTGTTGTTCTCGGAGCGGAGACAGACGGAAAGATTACACTTATTGCAATGGCGTCAAAACCGGCAGTTGCAGCCGGCGTTCACTGCGGTAATATAATAAAGAGTATAACAGAAATAGCAGGCGGCCGCGGCGGCGGTAAGCCTGATATGGCACAGGGCGGCGGCAAGGACGCTTCAAAGATCGATGAGGCTCTTGAAGCCGCAGCAGCAATAATAGAAGGACAGGTGAAATAACATGGAAGATTGTTTGTTTTGTAAAATAATCGCCGGAGAAATACCTTCAACAAAGGTTTACGAAAACGATAAGGTTTACGCATTCCGCGATATCGCCCCGGCAGCTCCGGAGCATGTCGTTATCGTTCCGAAAGCACATATCTGCTGTGCGAATAAGATAACCTCGGAAAATAGCTCATGCGTTGCCGATATATTCGAAGCAATACCCGAGATAGCAAAGACTGTGGGTGTGGCTGAGGACGGATATCGTATCGTAAATAACTGCGGCAAAAACGGAGGTCAGACCGTTATGCATCTGCATTTCCACCTTTTAGGCGGCAGTTCAGGCGGCAAAATGTATTAATTCAGATAATTATTCGTAATTAACGGGCGTTAACCTTACCCCGTAAGAAAGGATTATATAATGAAGAAATGGCAAAAAATAACCGGCATTTCGTTGGCTATTGCAATGATTATAGCCGCAGCAGGGTTCATGGTCTATAGATTCTATATTGTTCCGAAGTATATGGACCCGCTTATCAAAAAATTCAGCGTATACATTCAGGATGATCAGGTTCTGGACAGCCTTTACGCGAGCGCTGCCGATCTGCACGACAGCGGCGTTCTCTCAGACAGCATATATACAAAATTCGTGACAGCTTATAATAAGCATAATCGTGACGATATTGAATATGCGCATAATATTCTTGACGGTGATTCTGCAGATGCTTCAGCTTCATCAGGTACAACCTCATCTCTTAGTGCAAAGTATGCATCCAATAAGGTCGGTATTGAGATAATACAGACTAATGACGAAGGCAACCGCGGGAAATCCACTTCTACCTACAGCAGCTCGCGCACATCAGAGAGAACAAGGGCTGAAGACCGTTTAGAAGCTGAAAAAATACTCGATGAAGCTGCGGCCAACGCGACTGAAAAACCGGAGCTTGACGAGGAAGCAGCTTATAAGAAACTGAAAGATAATATGACATCGTCTGAATATTCAACTCTTATCTCTGTTATGACAAAGCTTGACAAAAACGTACTCAAAGGCTTTTTGAATAATAAAGATAAAGAAGGACTTAAAGAATATCTGCATTCAAAGCTCAACAATGATGAATACAAAAAAATTGTAAATCTCGGTTATAAATATGCGTATTTATTTATTAACGACTGATGAAATCATTTAATACTAAATATAAAATTTCAGGAGCTGCAATTCTCTGCAATCTACTTTGGGGCAGCGCTTATCCCGGAATAAAGATAGGTTACGAATTATTTAATATCACAGACAGTGTCCCGCAAAAATTGTTTTTTGCGGGACTTAGATTTGTTCTTGCAGGCATAATGGTGCTCTTTGTATCAATTCCGGTAAACAAGAGACTTCCTCGGCTTGACAGGAATAATATCGGGATAATAACCATTACGGGAGTTATATATACAGCAATGCAGTATGTGTTCTTCTATATAGGACTTTCAAATACGAGCGGATCGAACGGCTCTATTGTGAATTCAACAACAACCTTCATGGCTATTATTGTTGCAAAAATATTTTTTAAAGAACGAATCGGATTGATGAAGGCTTTGGGTACACTCATAGGCTTTGCGGGAGTTATTGTAATCCTGTCTTCCGGCAGCGCGGGCGGATTTTCATTCCATGGAGAAGGCTTTATTCTCATTGCCGCTATGTGCTTTGTTGCAGGCTCACTTATTTCAAAAAAAGCGGCCGCATCCTCGGACGCAATGACGGCAACAGGATTTAATCTGCTTATCGGCGGAGTAATTCTGCTGTTTTCGGGACTGGTAAGCGGCGGAAGACTTGTTACAATATCCGCCGGCGGGATACTTGTTCTTCTGTATCTTGCTTTCCTTTCTGCTGCGGCATTTACAATATGGACTTTCCTTTTAAAAGAGGTAAGCGTTGGCAGAATAAGTATATTTAATTTTCTCATACCTGTATCGGGAACAATTCTTTCCGCTATATTTATGAAAGAAAACATCTGGGATATACATTATCTTGTATCATTGATTCTCGTGTGTGCCGGAATATGCCTGGTGAATCACGAAAACAAGAGTTTTATGAAAAATTAATAAATAGCATTGCCATTTTCTATGCAAAACTCATATATGCAATTCGCACAAAAATCCGCGCAAAAATTTTACGTTGTGGAGTTTACACAAAGAAAATATCTCAATTTTGTTAATTATAGGACTAACATTTTTTAAAAAAATATGTTATTATATATATACAAGATAAGAGTTGGAAAGAGACGGACTGGGATCGATAATCGATTCCGAGAAAAACTTCCGCTCGAAAATTATAATTTTAAGTGAGGTATTTTAAAATGGCAGATTTACAGTTGAAGCACATTTATAAGAGGTATGCAGGTAACGTTACCGCTGTTACAGACTTCTGCATGGATATTGCAGATAAGGAGTTCATCATTCTCGTTGGACCTTCAGGCTGCGGTAAGTCAACAACTCTCCGTATGATCGCTGGTCTTGAAGAAATCTCAGAGGGCGAGCTTATCATCGGTGGCAAGCTTATGAATGATATCGCTCCGAAGGACAGAGATATAGCAATGGTATTCCAGAACTACGCTCTTTATCCGCACATGACAGTATTTGAGAACATGGCATTCGCTCTTAAGCTCCGCAAGACTCCTAAGGCTGAGATCAAGAAGAGAGTTACAGAGGCTGCTAAGATTCTTGATATTGAGCACCTTCTCGACAGAAAGCCGAAGGCTTTGTCAGGCGGTCAGAGACAGAGAGTTGCTATGGGTCGTGCTATAGTTCGTTCACCGAAGGTATTCCTCATGGATGAGCCGCTTTCAAACCTCGATGCTAAGCTTCGTGTACAGATGAGAACAGAGATCAAGAAGCTCCACAACAAGCTCCAGACAACATTCATCTACGTTACACATGACCAGACAGAGGCTATGACAATGGGTACAAGAATCGTTGTTATGAAGGA
>JAFLUC010000139.1 GCA_022509005.1 Oscillospiraceae bacterium
TAAGACGCTCGCATGAGAGTCCGGTTATGGATATGCTCTATAAGGAGTATTTCGAAACACCGGGCAGCGAAAAGTCGCATCATCTCCTTCATACATCATATGTTGAGAGACAGAAGTATTAATTTGATAAAATAAAGAGGACTGCATAGCAGTCCTCTTTTGCCTTATTTCGTCGCAGAAAATTACGAAGCGCGCTTTTTATGTATTAAAAAATGCGCCGTAACAGAACGACGCATTAAAAAATACAATGCTCTGTTACTGCGACATAACATTCGAACATCATGGAATTTACTACCACAATATGCAAAATGAGCATGTATTCTTTGTCAAAAGACAAAAAAATACATATCTGTAGTAGTAAAAATTTTATTCGAATGTCATGTCGCATTATTATTATAGCATATCGGGGAAATATTGTCAAACGGAATTTATACACAAAAAAAGAGGCTTTGTTAAGCCTCTTTTCAATTTATTCCTCAACTGTTGATTCCTCAACCGCCACTTCTACAGGCTCCGGCTCAATTACCGTTTCCTCGGGCTCTGTTTCAACCGGCTTTTCTACATACTTTGCTCCGCAAGCGCGGCAATACTTTGTACCGGCAGCGTTAAGCGTATCACACTCTGCGCAGTACCAGTCTCCCTCTTTCGGCTGAATAGCTGTATCCTCCGCTGTCTTAACCGGCGCAACAAATGTCGGATGAGCATTCGTATTATAGCTCGCAGGCTTATATGAAGCAGCCGTAAACGTGCCGTTTCTCGTTTCCTGATAGAACGCTGCACCCACAAGACCATAGAATATCGGCAGGAACAGCACCAGCGCAATCGCAAACAATACGGTGATTACAGCGAACAAAATACCTACATACGGAATTGCTGAAAGCAGTGCAAGTACAATCATCGCAACAATTATTGCTGCAACGATAAGCAAATCTGTCAAAAACATCATCAGCTTATAGCCCTTTGTTTCCATCATGGAAATCTTAAGCGCATCAGTCGCATCAACTTCGGGACGTGTGATGAGTATGTACGGTGTGAAGCGGTACGAATATGCCTTGATTATGCCTACAACCGGTACAAGCTCCCATATCAGCACCCACAGATAATACCAACACATACCTCCTGTTACGCGCAGCAGACAATCTTTTGAAAAACCCTTAAAAAGCTGCTTTGAACTTACTGTTCTTTCGTTATATCCATCAAGGTACACCGCAGACATTCCAGCCGAAAGCGTAAGAATGATCGGTATCGCAATAAGCGGAACAGCGGAGCCTGCTGTTGCAACCAGCAGTGAAATAATCGCGCATAAAAGCGATACGCCCCACAGCACTACCGGTTTTTTCGCGAGTACCGAAAGTGACTTCTTTAAAACATATCCTACCATAATATTACCTCCATAAATCTTTAGTTATAATAAATTATAGCAGATTTCCATATCATATGCAAGATAAATTTAAGCTGCGCTTGCAAAATATGTAAAACAGGTATATAATATACTGCATTGGGGTGAGTAATATGACAAAAATAAACGAAACCGCACTCAAAATGATTGAATACTATTCGGGCGACGTGAAGCGGATAAACCATTTTATTAAGGTTCATTCGTTTGCGAAAATAATTGCGGAAGCGGAGGGTTTAGACGATTATCTGACAGAAATTATTGAAGCAACCGCCTACACACACGATATCGGCATAAAAATAAGTGAGGAGAAATACGGCTCCGGCTCGGGATATTATCAGCAGATTGAGGGACCGCCGATTGCGGAAGCGATGCTGCGTGAAATCGGCTATGACAAGAATTTTATCGACCGTGTATGCTTCATCATCGCGCATCATCACAACTATGCGCGCATTGACGGGATTGATTATCAGATACTTATCGAAGCGGATTTTATTGTTAACATGTTTGAAGACAATGTGTCAATTGACACCATAAAAAGTGTCGGCGGAAAGGTGTTTAAGACCGAAACCGGCAAACAAATTCTTAGAAAGCTGTATTTGGAAGGTTAAGATTATGTGGATAACATTGGTAATAATTTATGGTCTGTTTAAGGGAATAAGAGATGTAACGAAAAAGAAAGCGATGCAGATAAGCTCCACGATTGAGGTGCTGTTTGTCTATACGCTTTTAAGCTTCGTAATGAGCGCGTTTTTGAGCTTTTTCTCAGGCGAAGCGTCGCCGCTTGAAACAGATTTTTCAAGGCTATGGATAATCGGCGTGAAATCATCGGTAATTTTCATTGCGTGGATATGCTCGTTTAAAGCGATTAAAAAGCTGCCAATCGGATTTTACGGCATTATGGATATGTCGAGAGTTATAATAGCAGCGATACTGAGCGTGCTATTCCTGCACGAAGCGCCGACATCATTCAAGCTTATCGGAATGGCGCTTGTGCTTGCCGGATTACTGCTTGTAAATCTGAAAAACGACAGCGAGGGCGGCAGAAAAGCAAACACTGTGTACATATTAATGGTGCTTGTGTCGTGCCTGATGAACGCAGTGTCGGAAATTCTTGACAAATACCTCATGGGCGGCAGTGAACTCACGAGTGGTCAGCTTCAGTTCTGGTATATGCTGTTTTTAGTGGTGCTGTATTTGGGATATATGCTCGTTTCTAAAACAAAAATTGACTGGAAGAAAATATTTAAAAATTACTGGCTCATTGTTATGAGCGTGCTGTTCGTGTTCGGAGATAAGGCGCTGTTTGAAGCGTGCAAGTACGAGGACAGCTCCGTTATTACAATGACACTTATCAAGCAGTGCAGCGTATTGATTACAATAATCGGCGGACGGGTTGTGTTCAAGGAAAAGCATACGCTGTATAAGCTCATGTGCGCGGCGGTGATTATCACAGGCATCGTCATTTCTGTGATACCGGCAGCAGTGTGAATTTAAATCATATAAAAAACCACGGCTGAGCCGTGGTTTTTGCTATGTATTCGGAAATTAGCCGAAATATCTCTTTAACAGACCCTCGAAGCCTTTGCCGTGACGAGCCTCGTCCTTAGCCATCTCATGAACGGTGTCATGGATAGCGTCATAGCCAAGCTCCTTAGCTCTCTTTGCAAGCTCAAGCTTACCAGCTGTTGCACCGCACTCAGCCTCTGATCTCATCTTGAGGTTTGTCTTTGTGCAGGGTACTACAACCTCGCCTAAAAGCTCAGCGAACTTCGCAGCATGCTCAGCCTCTTCTAAAGCTGCTCTCATATAGAACTCGCCGATTTCGGGATAACCCTCACGGATTGCCTGTCTCGACATTGCGATATACATACCAACCTCTGTGCACTCGCCCT
>JAFLUC010000014.1 GCA_022509005.1 Oscillospiraceae bacterium
CTGAAATGATGGAAAGTATAAAAAAGCAGTTTTCATTTCGCGCGGAGCAGGAGGGGAAGGAAATCAGCTTGTCAGGTGATAATAATATCATGTTATTATGCGATAGGGATTGGCTGACGCAGGCAATAGACAATATCGTAAAAAATGCGCTCGATCACACGGTAGCGGGCGGAGAGATAGAGATCACATGGAAGCCTTTTACCTCCGGTGTTCAGATAACAATAAAGGATAACGGCAGCGGTATCCATCCAGAGGATCTGCACCATATATTTAAAAGGTTTTACCGCAGCCGGTTTTCAAAGGATACGCAGGGCATCGGGCTTGGACTACCGCTTGCAAAGGCTGTTATTGAAGCGCATAACGGAACGATCGAGGTTGACAGCGAACCGGGCAGAGGCACAACTTTTGTTATAAATTTTTTAAATCTGACAAAATTGTAGGATAGTATTCATATTACAGTAGGGTTTGTATGATATTCTTTCTGTACAGAAAGAGGTGTTTATACTATGAATTTATTAGAAGTCAAATCAATTTGCAAAACCTACGGCAGTGGAGAAACGTCCGTGCACGCGTTAAAGGATGTCAGCTTTTCAGTGCCGAAGGGTGAATTTGTCGCGGTAGTGGGGGAGTCCGGATCGGGAAAATCAACGCTTCTCAATATGATAGGCGCGCTTGATACTCCAACTTCGGGCAAGGTGTTTATTGACGGCAAGGATATTTTTGAAATGCCGGACAGCAAGCTTACGATCTTCCGCCGCAGGAACATAGGATTTATTTTTCAGGCATTCAATCTGATTCCCGAATTGACTGTCGAGCAGAATATAATATTTCCGGTATTGCTTGATTACCAAAAGCCTGATAAAAAGTATTTAGAGGAAATATTAACGGTGCTTAACCTGAAAGAACGCCGTCATCATTTACCGAGCGAGCTTTCCGGCGGTCAGCAGCAGAGGGTGGCGATAGGTCGCGCACTTATCACGCGTCCTGCGCTGATACTTGCGGACGAACCCACGGGAAACTTAGACACGCAAAACAGCAGCGAGGTGATCGCGTTACTAAAAGAAGCCTCAAAGAAGTATGAGCAGACAATTATAATGATCACGCATAACCGCGCTATTGCTCAGACCGCAGACTGGGTACTGAATGTATCAGACGGCATTATGACCGATTTCGGGAGGTGCCGTGAATGAAGAGCTATCTCAGTCTTATCCCGATTTCCGCGCGCGTACGCAAGAAACAAAACCGTCTGACGCTTATATGTATAATTCTCGCGGTGTTTCTTGTAACCGCAGTATTTTCTATGGCGGATATGGGAGTCAGGGCAGAAAAAATAAATATGATCGCTAAGCACGGTAATTGGCATATAAAGCTGCGCGAAACAGATGAGAGCATCGCGGAAAGGATATTTTCACGATCCGATGTTGCCGCCGCGTCGTGGTATGACGCGATAAACTACAGAATAGATAAGGACTACTATATAAACGGAAAGAAAACGGCTGTTTGCGGTGTCGATAAACCGTATGTTACAGATATACTGATTTCCGAGTTTGAGGGAGATTTTCCGAAAAATGCACGTGAGGTGATGCTTACATCAAATGCCAAAGATATTTTCGACATACAAACAGGCGATAATATCACAATCAATACTCCTGCCGGAGATATGAATTATACTGTATCCGGCTTTAAGTACGATGATTCGGCCGTATTTTATGACGCGTTTGTCGCTTTTATGAATAAGGAAGGATTTGACGCTGTTTGCAGCATTACAGGCGGTGAAGACTCCTATCCGGAGTATTATATCAGATTTAACAAGCACACAAACGTGAAAAAAGCGGTTGCATCGATAAAAGAGGAGTATGCGCTTACAGATGAAAATATAGCTGAAAATACCGCTGTTATGGGGCTTGAGGGATTCAGCAGCAATTCATATATGTATGGTCTATACGGCATTGCGGGATTTTTGGTTTTGCTTGTGCTTACTGCCGGTGTGCTTATGATCTCAAGCAGTATGAACAGTAATGTTGCGCAGCGGACGCAGTTTTTCGGAATGCTGAGATGTGTCGGCGCAAGCAAACAACAGATCAAACGTCTTGTGCGTCTTGAAGCGCTGAATTGGTGCAAAACCGCCGTCCCGATAGGCGTAGCTATTGCTATGGTTATAACATGGGGCTTGTGCGCGTTCTTGCGGTTTGGTATCGGCGGTGAATTTGAAAATATGCCGCTGTTCTCTGTAAGCAGCGTTGGAATTATATGCGGAATTGTCATTGGAATTGTAACAGTTCTTATTGCGGCGCAGTCGCCCGCTAAAAGAGCCGCGCGTACTTCTCCTGTTGCGGCGGTTTCAGACACTGTTGATGAGGCAAATAATATTCGGCGCAGAGCGCATACGCGTTTCGGAAAAATAGAAACTGTGCTTGGATTTAATCACGCTGTGGCTTCAAAGAAAAATCTTGTGCTTATGACGCTTTCGTTTGCGGTAAGCATTATAATGTTTTTGGGATTTTCCTCAATTCTCGGCTTTATAAAACACGCTCTGCCCTCGCTCAGAGGCTATACCCCAGATGTAGCTATAACAAATTCAGACGGTAAGTGCTCAATAGACAGATCGTTATATAATGAGATATATGGTCGGAAGGGCATAAAAAATGTTTACGGCAATATGTTTCAGCTTCATACTCCTGTGGTGTCCGACAGAACCGATGAAGTGGACTTGATTTCGTATGATGATTATATGCTTAATTGGTCGGAAAACAACGCTTTGCTTGAAGGCGATTTATCAAAGATCTTAGGCGACAGCAAATACGCCTTTACGATCCATAATAAAGAAAGCGCATTACAAAAAGGCGATAAAATACAAATCGGCGATGAAATTCTGGAGATCGCGGGCGAGCTGTCAACCGGTGTATGGTCGGAAGGTAAAGCGACTGTTGTTTGCTCGGAGGAAACCTTCACCAGGCTTACGGGCAAGAGCGATTATACGATGTTATGTATAAAGCTTGCAAAGGACGCGGCGGAAAGCGATGTGGCATTTCTTCGCAGTTTAGCGGGGGAGAACTCATTTGTGGATTATCGGGAAAGCAATCGGCAAAATAGGAGTACCTATTGGCTGTTCAGTATCCTGGTATATGGATTTTTAGCGATTATAGCTATGATTACGGCGTTTAATATAATGAACAATATTTCAATGAGCGTATCGGCAAAAATTAAACAGTACGGAGCAATGCGCGCGATCGGCATGGACTCGGTACAGCTTACAAAAATGATTGCTGCCGAAGCTGTAACATATGCGGTTCTCGGCTGTATTATCGGCAGCGCGGCGGGCATTCCGCTTAATAAGGCATTTTTTGAAACAATGGTAACGTCGCACTTCGGAAATCCGTGGGCATTCCCTGTTTGGGCGATAGTAATAATACTTGTATTGGTAGCGGGATCGTGCATTGTGGCGGTATATGCTCCGGCAAAGAGAATTAAAAATATGACAATAACCGACACGATAAATGAACTGTAACTGTATTGAGGAACAAAAAGGAACGGGGCGCTGACCCCGTTCCGATAAAAGTTATGATAATAGATTAATAATTTCAAGGATTGCAATAACAGCGGTAAGAATACTTATGATAAGCACGCTTGAGGTCATCTTCTTTTTTAATTTATAGAATGAAGCCTCAAGGTTTCCGAGTGCGTTCTTTGTATTCATCTGCGAATTTTTTAGGTCGAAAATGCTGTCACCAAGCTTTGAAGTTCCGGAAATTGAGTTGGAAATACTTTTTAGCTTCTTATCCGTATCGCCAAGCTGTGATATTATAGCGTTTGATAAATTATCCTGTTTAGCATTTTCCTCAGTACATATCGAATAAAGCTCCGCTATGCTGCCGCTAAGTTCTGTTATGGCTTTATTAAGATCTGAAATTTCGGATTTATCTTTGTCCATTACAGCATCAAGCTTTGAGCCAAGTATGTCAAGCGCCTGTTTCAGTTCATCTATTGAGTTATCAGAAAAGGCGGCTGGTGCTTTACCAGATGTCGGCAAGATGTCTGTCTCGGTTTCTGTTTCGGTTTCCGTCTCACTTTCATCCTCCGCATTCAGATCCGATTCTGATGCATCATCTTTGACTGCATCCGGGGTTTCGGACTCATCCTGATCTGTGTTGGTGAATTTCTTCTTTTTAAATATATCAAGCACATTTTTAAGATCGATACGCTGAGTCAGTCCCATAGTATCTTCCTTTTCTTCTTCGGCGGAAAAGTTATCCGGTTCGGTCGGAACCTCCTCAGACTTAGTCTCATCTTTTTTTTCGTCCTTTTTGCTGCTTACAATTTTGAATGTTTCTCTTGCAGCTTTTTTCAGCTTATCAAAATCCATTATTTATCCTCGTATTATTCGGGTTTCTTCGGGTTTATAACTATAACCTCTTCATCTTCTGCATCATCAGTTTCAGCCTCAGCAAATGCTTCTTCTATATCAGCTGCTTCGGATTCAGTTGCAGCCTCCTCCTTAACAAGGTGAGCTCCGCACTTTGAGCAGTAATCTGATTCGTTGGGGTTATATGCACCGCATTCCGGGCATTTTAATGAGTTTTTCAGTTCAGCAATTTTAGCGTTGAGCGCTTCTACCTCATCCATGAGCTTATCAAGCTGATCAAATGAATCAGAAAACTCCTCGCCAAAGTCCTCGCCATCAAGATACTTTGCATAAAGAGTTTTACCGATTTCCCCATAAACATCCTTTATCTTGTTCTGTGTTTCGTTAACCGCAAAAGCAAGCTTTGTATGTGTAATGGCATTGCTTGTACGTTTTGCCACTTCTCTTGCTATTTTTGCCGCTCCATCTTTAGCCTTTGTGGCGCCATCTTTAATTTTGTCAAAAATTTCGTCCATGATTAATACCTCCTGAAAGTTATATATAAATATTGTATCATATAACAATCAAAATTTCAATAGTTTTTGTAAAATTTGTTCTTTAGAGTAAAAGAGAGTGTATCTTTAGATACACTCTGAGAATTTACTTTATAACGCGAACCTTTATTACTTCATCAATAGCCTCAAGAGCCTTTACCATATCGTCTGTTACTCTATGGTCTGTATTGAGGATTGCGTAAGCATATCCGCCTCTTGACTTGTTCACCATATCTGAAATATTCACGTTCTTGAGCGCGTCGGTGTATTTAGCGATCATATTTGGAACGTTCTTGTGAACGATTGTAACTCTGCCCTCTTTGTCATCAGGAAGCTGGCAGTTAGGGAAGTTAACCGCGTTTGTGATATTACCTGTTTCGAGGAAATCTTTGATTTCGGCTGCTGCCATCTTAGCACAGTTATCCTCTGATTCCTCTGTTGAAGCACCAAGATGCGGAATTGCAATTATTCCCGGATGATTAACAGTTGTTTCATCAGGGAAGTCAACAACATATTTTCTTATCTTACCTGAAGCGAGACCGGCTTTAACCGCGTCAACATTTACAAGTCCATCTCTTGCAAAGTTGAGAATAATAACACCGTCCTTCATCTCCTCAATTGCCTCTGCATTAATCGTATCCTTTGTTGAGTCCATAAGCGGAACGTGAACGGTTACGAAATCAGCCTCAGCATATACAAGCTTAGGATCGTTCACACACTTTACGTGACGATCAAGCTTCAATGCGTTAGTTACGCTTAAATACGGGTCATAGCCTATTACGTCCATACCGAGTCTCACCGCAGCGTTAGCAACGAGAATACCTATAGCGCCGAGACCTATAATACCGAGCGTTTTACCCTTGATTTCGATTCCGGCAAAGTTTGACTTGCCCTTCTCAACCTGCTTGCCGACATCATCGCCTGTAAGAGTGTCTGCCCATGCGCATCCGCCGATAATATCACGTGAAGCGAGAAGCATGCCTGCTATAACAAGCTCTTTAACCGCGTTCGCGTTTGCACCCGGAGTGTTGAATACAACAATACCCTTTTCTGTGCACTTGTCAATCGGAATATTATTTACGCCCGCGCCGGCTCTTGCAACGGCCTTGAGCGAAGCCGGAAGCTCCATATCGTGCATCTTGAAGCTTCTTAAGATGATACCGTCAACGTCTGCTGATGTCTCATCTGTTATAGTATAGTTGTCGCCAAGACGATCAAGGCCGCATGCGGCGATTTTATTTAATGTCAAAATATTATACATAATCTTTCCCCTTCTATATAATGTAGGGGAGGGCACAGTTACCCTCCCTTTTATTATCATATGTTCTTACGCGTTTTCTGCTTCGAACTTCTTCATGAAGTCCACGAGTGCCTGTACACCCTCAACCGGCATAGCATTATAGATCGAAGCGCGCATACCGCCAACTGTTCTATGGCCCTTAAGATTTACAAGACCTGCGGCTGTTGCTTCCTTAACGAATTTAGCGTCAAGATCAGCATCGCCTGTTACGAACGGCACGTTCATAAGTGAGCGATCCTCAGGAACTACAGTACCCTTGAAGAGCTTTGACTGGTCAAGATAATCATAAAGAATCTTTGCTTTGGCTTCGTTGATCTTTTGAATTTCTGCAATACCACCCTTTGACTTGATCCACTCAAGCACAAGCTTAAAGATGTAGATTGCATATGTCGGAGGTGTATTATACAATGAATCGTTATCAGCATGTATCTTATATGTGAGCATTGTAGGTGTACCTTCCTGAGGTTCGCCTATAAGATCTTCACGAGCAATAACGAGAACAACACCTGCAGGACCTAAGTTCTTCTGCGCACCTGCAAAGAGAATTCCGAACTTTGAAACGTCTATTACCTCTGACATTGCGTTCGATGAAATATCAGCAACGAGAACCGCATCTGTTTTTGGCAGCTCTGTATAGCGTGTGCCATAAATTGTGTTGTTGTAGCAGATATAGCAGTAGTCAACCTCATCCTTTGATGAGAACGCATCTGCTTCAGGCTTCGGGATATATGAGAATGTCTTATCAGCCGATGAAGCGATTTTGTTAACCTTTACGTACTTTTCGGCCTCTTGAGCAGCCTTTTTAGCCCACTGACCTGTGATGAGATAGTCGGCAGCCTTGCACTTTACGCCGAGGTTCATCGGAACCATTGCAAACTGTGTTGAACCGCCGCCCTGAACGAACATAACCTTGTAATTATCCGGTACATTCATAAGCTCGCGAACAAGTCTCTCAGCTTCCTTTATGATAGCATCATATGCCTTTGAACGATGGCTCATTTCCATTACTGACATGCCGCTGTCGCCGCACTCAAGCATTTCCTCCTGTGCCTGCTTTAATACTTCCTCAGGAAGCATTGAAGGACCGGCGGAGAAGTTATATACTCTACTCATTGTTAAAACCTCCATGATTTTAAAGTTACTTTTTCACTATGCTGTATATTATACACCCAAAAGCCGGCATAAGTCAATAGTTTTTGACAGATATACGTATTTTTTTGATAGAAATTATGGGTTAAAAAACACAAATATTCAATTAGTTTGCACAAATTAACGATGCATGCAAGTTATCTTTTGTTTTTCTCTATAGCATCTGCGATCGCATACGCTATTTTTGCCCGGTATTCGTCCGTGTTAAGCTGTTGTTCTTCTGAGGGATTGCTTATAAATCCACACTCGACAAGGACAGCGGGCGGAACAGGATTTTTCATAAGAAAAAGCGTATCGGAGGCCGTTTTTACGGTATGCGTCTTAGCACCGGTAAGAGCGGCAATGCTGTCCTGAATAGCAGCTGCGGTTTCCTCGGCCTCCGGGTGATTGCGCGAGTAAAAAACATGCAGTCCGTTCGAGGAACTGTCGTCGAACGCGTTCATATGGATGGAAATAAACAGATCAGCGTTGCTGTTATTTATAATATCGCGTCGGTTATGCATATCCGAAACTTTTTTTTCATGTATTGTTCCCGCAGAAGAATCATAGATTCCGTTGTCACCAGAGCGGGTGAGGATAACGCGGGTACCGCGGCTTTCAAGTACTTCCTGCAGCTTTAGAACTATATCAAGATTAATATCTTTTTCCTCTGTTCCGCCCGGTCCTACCGCGCCTCCGTCCGGCGCGCCATGTCCGGCATCAAGAACAACAGTAAAACCACTCCCGCCCGAAAATGCAGGCAGTGCCTTTTGCGAAGCAAAAACCACTGCTGCAATAGCGGGCAGAAGCAGAAGGAGGAAAAACAATGATTTTCTGAATGTCAAAGTCATATTATCACCAAGCTTTCGTTTTGCTTTGTTGAATGAATACCATTGTAATCGGCATTTCCTTAACATAACTATGCGGCTACCGGGTTGGACTATTCACATGTGTTTGACTATAAAAAAGCATGTAAACAGTGTAGGTATACTGTTCACATGCTTTTTTATTGTACTTTAGCTATTATTCTGTTTCTATAACACCTTTAGTAGAACTGCTTGTGTTGTTGATGTTGTTGTTTGTTCCTGTTGTTCCGCTGCTTGAAGCGGTGGCGGATCCGGAACCGGATGAAGATCCGCTGTTGCTGCCATTTCCTGCTCCTCCGGTTGATGGCGGTGTTGTTGCAGTAACAGTCGGAGCCTTCGTTGCTGCTGCGGCAGGCGCTTTTGTTGCTGCTGCAGCAGGAGCAGTTGTGGCTGCGACACTTTCTGTTGCCTCAGGCGAATCTGTCGTATTAATTTGATCCATATATTCATCGGATGCATTGTTGAAATCCACCTCGTCAAGGCGGCAGAAACTATAGCCGTCATCAAGCAGATTTTTTATCATAGTACCGAGCATCTGCGCGGTTGCTTCGTTATCTGATGTGTTGTGGAGCTGAACAACTAAGTTGTTAAGCTGTGGCATATTTGTCGTAAAATATGTGTTAAGCTGATCGGCTGTGCGGGTTGAATTGTCATCGCCTACCGATGTATTCCAGTCACAATAATAATATCCATTGGCTGCAAGTTCATCTTTATATGCTTGTGTAACCCTTGGTGAGGTGCTGCCGCCGGGGAAACGGTAAATTTTAAACGGCTTTGCAGCTGTTGGGGAATTTTCGCATATGAGATCATATGTTTTATCAATTTGGTCCATAAAATCGGTTTTACTTGCATATAATGTATCAAGATTGCCGGAGTAAGAAAGCGGAAGAACAAGATGACCTTCTTCCATCATTCTCGTACACAAATATGAATCAGACTCTATATTCTTTCCGACAACGAAGAATGTTGCTTTTACGTTGTAACGGCGAAGAGTATCAAGTATTTCGGGGGTAACGGTTTTATCCGGTCCATCCTCGAATGTAAGATACACCTTCTTTATCTGACCTGAGTTTTTGAGAACATCAAGGAAGTCATTATCGCCCTCTTTTGGTGACGGTATGCTTGTTACATTCAGAGCTTCAGTCGTAGGTTCAGGCAATTCCGTTACTGTTGTAACAGACTTTGCCGGCGCGTTAGATTCAGATTTTCCGTTTGAACAGCCTCTTATGATATTTGGAATCAATATTATGAGAATAAGAAGACAAAGGAGAATGAACACTATCCGCTTGATTTTATTCATTCTTTCTCTCTTGCGGCGCTGTTCTTTAAGACGCGCTCGTCTTCTTGCTTCAAAATCGTTTGATAAAGCCACTATGTTTCACCTCGAATATAAATATATTTTCATTATACACTAAGGAAACAGAAAATTCAATCTTTTTCTGCAAAAATTATAAAAATATTTATGGAGGCAGTAGATGAAAAAAGTAATAGTTGCAATGATAGCGGTATCAATGGTCGCTACCGGAGGGTTAGTTGCAAGTTGTTCGCTCATTCGTTCCGGAGGCGGAGTGAGAACAGAGCAGGTTAAGCACGAAAACGCAATAGAGGTAAGTAATATTGAGGATTATTCCTCGCTTAATGGTTCCGGAAGTGGCTGGGGATTTGTGCGTAAAAAAGGAAAGGCACCCGAAATTCCGGCGGCGCAGAGCAAAATGCTTGAAAAGTATAATGGAAAATATCTTGACCATTCAAAGGAGAAAAACTTGTATCTGACTTTTGATGAGGGCTATGAGAACGGATTTACGGCGGTAATACTTGATACACTTGCAAAAACCGATACACCGGCGGCATTTTTCGTTACAGGACCGTACCTTGAAGGGCAGAGTGAACTGATAAAGCGTATGATTGATGAAGGGCATATTGTAGGAAACCACACGGTTCATCATCTTAATCTCCCCAAACAGCCGGTAGAAACGGTGCAAAGCGAGATAACTTCGCTTAATGACAAATGTGAAGAGCTTTACGGTTATAAAATGACATACATGCGGCCGCCGGAGGGGGAATTCAGCGAAAGAACTCTTGCAGTTACAAATGATCTCGGAATGAAAACAATAATGTGGAGCTTTGCGTATAAGGACTGGGATGTGAACACGCAGCAGGGCGCTGATCATGCGTATGAAAGTGTGATCCCATACCTGCATGACGGTGCGGTAATCCTGCTGCATGCCGTGTCGTCCGATAATGCAAACGCGCTCGAACGGATCATAACTGAAGCAAAAAATGAGGGTTATTCATTTAAATCGCTAGATAACCTGTATAAATGATTAAGTGGTCCATGACCTTTGCCAAAGTTCATACCATCGGCAATCGCGCCGGTAACATATTCTATCGCATACGCTGCCGCTTGCTCAGGTGATTTGCAAAGAGCAAGCGAGCAGGCAAGCGCTGAGGAAAGTGTGCAGCCGGTACCATGCGTGTTTTTGTTGTCAAAAAGCGTGTGCGGATAAAAATGTGTTATACCATTATATAATAATATATCGCAGCCGTTTAAATGACCGCCCTTTAACAGTATCCCGCAGCCGTATTTTTCATAAAGTGACTTTGCGGCACTTTCCATATCTGCCTCGGAGGTTATTTTTATTCCTGTAAGAAATTCAGCCTCCGGGCAGTTAGGTGTTATTATATCCGCGCGAGGAAAAAGCTTTTGTGCCATAAGCGATGCGGCATCATCTGAGAGAAGCTTTTTTCCGCTTGATGAGATCAGAATAGTATCGAGTACCACATTTTTTGGTCTGTATTTATCGAGCTGTTCAGCTATTACTTCGATAATATCAACATTAACGCACATTCCGATTTTTACGCAGTTTGGGAATATATCGGAAAATACAGCGTCAAGCTGCTCGCGTACCATCTGTGCTGTAAACTCATATACGCCCGAAATCCCGAGTGTGTTCTGGATTGTAACAGCGGTAATAACGCTCATGCCGTACATGCCGAAGGCGGCGGCTGTTTTAATATCCGCACCGATCCCCGCGCCACCGGACGGATCAGAGCCGGCTATTGTTAAAAATGTTTTCAAAGCTTTGTCACCGCCTCGGATAATTTTTGTGCATTAGCTTTAATATCTCCTTTAAATATACCCGATACTACTGCCACGCCGTGTACCCCTGTACCTTCGAGCTGTAAAATATTATCGGTGCATATGCCTCCTATAGCATATACAGGTATTTTTGACGCGGCGGCAATGGATTTCAAGGTTTCAAAATCCATCTTTTTTGCATCATTCTTTGTAGCAGTGCCGAAAATCGCTCCTGAGCCGATATAGTCTGCACCGTCATCATGTGCTTTTTGAACCTGTTCTATGGTTTTGGCGGTTACGCCGATTATGGCATCGGCGCCGAGCAGCTTTCGCGCATCAGACGGTGATGCATCGCCCTGTCCGAGATGAACACCGTCTGCGCCGGATTTGAGGCACACGTTTATATTATCATTTATAATAAGCGGAACATTGTATTTTCTGCATACTGCAAGAGCTTCTTTTGCATACTCCGTATATTGCTCATCTGTAATATTTTTTTCGCGTAGCTGAATAAGCTCCGAGCCGCCCAGTATCGCCTGCTCTATACTATCGGCAAGAGAACCCCCGATAAGGCTGCGCTCGGTTATTGCATATAATTTTCCAAGCATATCAAAACTCCTTGCCGTTAAGGATCTCAACATAATCCTTGTAGTTATCAGCCAAAAGCTTTGGCGTGTCAAGCCCGTATGGGCATTTTGATTTGCACTTGTTGCAGTGCAGACAGTTTTTAATCTTATGCATCTTCTCCTGAACCTCCGGTGTCAGCTGCAGTTCAGAAGGTGAACGGCGCAGCAGGAGCGACATCCTTGCACAGTTGTTTATCTCTATATCAGCGGGGCATGGCATACAGTAGCCGCAGCCGCGGCAGAAATCGCAGGAAAGCATCTCACGGTCATGCGCGATAAGACTGCTGATTTCCTCGGTCATTTCAGGCGGCGTGGTGTTGTAGCTCAAAAATTCCTCAAGCTCGTGCTCGCGCTGAACTCCCCATATAGGGAGCACATTATCATACTGTGCCATAAATGCATACGCGGCAGCGGAGTTGGTTATAAGTCCGCCGGAAAGTCCCTTCATAGCGATAAAACCAAGATTATTCTCTTTACATTTATTTACTATTTCAATATCCTTTTCAGTCGCCAGATAGCAGAACGGAAACTGGATTGTATCATAGAGTCCGGAATCAATTGCTTCATTCGCGACTGTAAGACGGTGGTTTGTTATACCTATAAATCTTATTTTACCCTGCTTTTTCGCTTCGAGCATAGCTTCATAAAGCCCCGTTCCATCGTCCGGCTTGGGGCAGAAGGACGGATTATGAAACTGATATATATCTATGTAATCGGTTTTCATGTTTGTAAGGCTCGTATGAAGATCGTTCCAGAACGCATCAGTGTTCTGTGCGCCGGTTTTCGTTGCAATATATATTTTATCTCTCAGATGAGAAAGGGAATAGCCGATTTTTTCCTCACTGTCGGTATACCAGCGCGCGGTATCGTAAAAATTAACTCCGGCATCGTATGCGCGTAAAAACAGCCTTTTTGCCTCGTCAAAGCTCACACGCTGCACCGGCAGAGCACCGAATCCGTTTTTACAGACAGTTATTCCGGTTCGTCCCAATGTTACATAATCCATAGTGTTCACTCCTTAGCTTGTATTTATATCATTTTATCACATTCTATGCCGTATTTCAATATTTTACAGCAAAAAAGCGGCTCCGGAAAGCCGCTGATTTTTCATTAATTACAGCAAGTGAGCGCGAAGCTCCTCGCCTGACTTTGATGAAAGATATGCAGGAGCAATATCAAATACTGTTTTAGCGCCGTTCTGTCCTTCTTTGTTAAGTCTGTATGCCGCTCTTGCGTATGCAATGAGAACACATGTTGTGAATTCCGGATTTGAATCAAGCTTTAAGCTGTATTCAATGATGTGGTTGTTCTCGCCGTTCCAGCCTGTCTTTCCTGAGCGGATAACAAAGCCGCCGTGCGGAATTCCGCTATGGTTTGTCTGAAGCTCCTCTTCTGTGATGAAGTTTACGGTTGTGTCATATTCCGAGAAATAGTTCGGCATAGTTACGATATCTTTTACTATCTGCTCCTTATCAGCACCTTCTTCAGCTACAACGAAGCATTCACGAGTGTGTTTTTCTCTTGTTGTAAGCTCAGGGTTTTCGCCGTTTCTTACAGATTCAAGAGCTGCCGGAACAGGAACTGTGTACTGCTTTGCGTTTGCAACGCCATTAACTCGTCTTACAGCGTCGGAATGCCCCTGACTTACGCCTTTGCCCCAGAATGTGTAATCCTTGCCGTCAACGAGAATGCAGTTTGCATAAAGACGGTTGAGTGAGAACATACCCGGATCCCAACCTACTGAGATTATGCCGACCTTGCCTGCTTCCTTTGCGGCAGCGTCAACATTTGCGAAGTGAGTCGGGATATTTGCGTGGGTGTCAAAGCTGTCAACAACATTGAAATGCTTTGCATATTCCGGCGTCTGCACAGGGAGATCTGTAGCTGAACCACCGCAGAGGATGAGAACATCAATTTCATCCTTGTGACGAATTGCATCTTCTACAGAATACACCGGAACGCCTTCTGTCTGGATCTTTACCGATGCCGGATCGCGGCGTGTGAATACAGCGGCAAGCTCCATATCATCATTTTGTTTTATAGCGCACTCAACACCCTTGCCGAGATTGCCGTAGCCTAAAATACCTATTTTAATTGTCATTTTTATATACTCCTTTCCGTATAGACTTGCAAGCAAGTTGATCATCTTAGTAATTAATAATCGGGCAGATTAGCCTCGACTGACATTGTAGCATATAATTTCCTAAAATACAATACCTTGTATCAAATTTTTTTGATTTTATGAGTAAACTTTTTAGGAGATATTGACACAAAGATAAATTTGTGGTAACATATATAGGAACAATTCTTCGGGGAAATGTGCAATTCATAACCGGCGGTGAAAGTCCGCGAGCCCTTTTATTGGGTTGATCAGGTGAGATTCCTGAACCGACGGTAAAGTCCGGATGGAAGAAGATATTTTCGCATAATACGAGAAAATCAGCCGACGCACCCCGTAGATACCGAGGTGTATTTTTTATGGAAGAAAAATATATGAGACGCGCAATTGAGCTTGCAAAAAAGGGTATAGGATTCGTGAATCCTAATCCGCTTGTAGGCGCGGTTATCGTTAAGGATGGCAGAATAATCGGCGAAGGATATCATGAACGCTATGGAACGCTTCATGCTGAGCGAAACGCAATTGCGAATCTTTGTGAGAGTGCGGAGGGTGCCGATATTTATGTAACGCTCGAACCATGCTGCCATCACGGCAAGCAACCGCCATGTACAGAGGCAGTTTTAGAGGCGGGGATAAAGAATGTTTATGTAGGCTCATACGATCCTAATCCGCTTGTTTCGGGAAAGGGATTTGAGTTCCTGCGCGAGAATGGCATAAACGTAACAGAAAATGTGCTTCGCGATGAATGTGACGCGCTGAATGATATTTTTTTTCATTATATAACGACAAAGACTCCATATGTCATAATGAAGGCGGCAATGTCAATTGACGGGCGTACAGCCGCATTCACTGGCGATTCAAAATGGATTTCAAATAAGCTTTCACGAGCTGATGTACACCAAACCCGCAAGCGGTGCGCGGCGATCATGGTGGGAATTAATACGGTACTTGCAGACAATCCAATGTTAGACTGCCGGTGTGAGAATCCGTCAAACCCGATAAGGGTCATATGTGACAGCCGTTTGCGTATACCGATGGATTCACAGATAATAAAAACAACCCGGGATATTCCTACTATTATTGCGACAGTATCAGGCGATACGGAAAAAACAGAAGCGATAAAGGCGGCAGGGGCGGAGATCATTGTAACAGACGGCGATCGTGTGGATCTTCCGATGCTTATGGCTGAGCTTGGTAAGAGAAAGATTGACAGCGTTCTTGTAGAAGGCGGAGCCGAGCTTCACGCGTCAATGCTTGAAACAGGATTTGTCAATGAGCTTCATGTCTACATTGCGCCGAAAATAATCGGAGGCGTGGATGCAAAGCCGGTTGTAGGCGGCAGAGGTGTCGAACTTGTGCGGGACTCGTATATGTTCGGTACACCGAAGATAGAACGGTTCGGTGATGATATAAAGGTTATATACAGGAGAGTAAAGGATGTTCACAGGAATAATTGAAGAGATCGGAGCGGTCGAGCAGATTGTGACAGGTACAAAATCCTGCTCGCTCAGGATAAGAGCAGAAAAAATATTAAGTGACGCACATATTGGCGACAGCATTGCCGTAAACGGTGTGTGTCTTACTGTGACTGATTTTAAGGCACCGTATTTTACGGCTGACGTTATGCCGGAAACAATGCGGAGAACTAATCTCGGACAGTTAGCAAAGGGAAGCCGTGTGAATTTGGAGCGCGCGATGCAGCTTAACGGCAGGTTTGGCGGACATATCGTATCGGGACACATTGATGGAACGGGAACAATAGTAGGTATGATTCGCGAGGACAATGCGGTATGGATAAAAATCTCCGCAGATCGCAGTATTACAAAATATATAGTAGAGAAGGGTTCAGTAACACTGGATGGTATAAGCCTTACAGCAGCAGAGGCGGGCACAGAGAACTTCGCGGTTTCTGTAATACCGCATACAGCAGCGCAAACAACACTGTTAAATCATAAAAACGGTGATAAAATAAATATAGAATGCGATATAATAGGCAAGTATATAGAAAAGTTTACACAGAACAATAACGAGGGAATAACTGAGGATCTTCTCAGAAAATATGGGTTTTAAAGGTGAAAAATCCGCTTGCGGATCTAAACGGAAAGGAGAGTGATATATATGCAGTTTGATCCTATTGAAAAAGCAATAGAGGATCTGCAGAACGGAAAGGTAATTCTCGTCACAGACGATGAGAGCCGTGAAAATGAGGGAGATCTCATATGCGCAGCTCAGTTTGCAACGACCGAAAATGTAAATTTTATGGCAAGCGCAGCGAAGGGACTTATATGTATGCCTATGAGTAATGCATACATAAATAAGCTTGGTCTGCGTCCTATGGTATCGAATAACACTGATAATCATGAGACAGCATTTACGGAATCTATTGACCATATTGACACAACTACGGGCATAAGTGCGGAGGAACGCGGCTATACTGCGAGAATGTGTACCGCACCAAACGCAAAGCCGTCAGATTTCAGAAGACCGGGACATATGTTTCCGCTTGAGGCAAAGCCGGGCGGTGTGCTCGAAAGAAACGGACATACTGAGGGTACCGTTGATTTGTGCCGCATGGCAGGACTTGAACCAATTGGTCTGTGCTGTGAGATTATGGCAGAGGACGGAACAATGATGCGCCGTGCACAGCTTGAGGAGTTTGCAAAAGAGAACGATCTGACATTTATCTGTATCCAACAGATACAAGAATACCGCCGCCGTAACGACAGGATCATGGAACGTGTCGCAAAGGCAAAGCTGCCCACAAAATATGGCGAGTTTGATATTTACGGTTACAAAAATATAATTAACGGCAAGCAGCACGTTGCTATCGTTAAGGGCGATGTCGCAAACGGTGAGCCTGTTCTGTGCCGCGTACACAGCGAATGTCTTACAGGCGATGTTTTCGGTTCATGTCGCTGTGACTGTGGTGAGCAGCTTGCCGAGGCAATGAAAACAATCGAAAAAGAGGGTAGAGGAATTGTCGTATACCTTCGTCAGGAGGGCAGAGGAATAGGTCTTTTAAATAAGATAAAGGCATATACCTTGCAAGAGAACGGCTATGATACCGTTGAAGCAAATGTTAAACTCGGGTTTGCGCCGGATCTTCGCGATTACAGTGAGGGTGCTCAGATACTCCGCGATCTCGGCGCGTCAAAGCTTCGTATAATGACAAACAATCCGGAAAAAATCTCAGATCTTTCGGAATATGGTATAGAAGTTGTTGAGCGCGTCCCGATAGAGATTCCGGCAAGGAAGGAAAATGAGTTTTATTTGAAAACAAAACAAAAAAGAATGGGACACTTGTTCCACTATTAAAAAATATTTTTAGGAGGATATAAAAATGAACGTATTTGAAGGAAAACTGACTGGCGAGGGTCTTAAAATCGGGATAGTTGCGTCAAGATTTAATGAGTTTATCACCTCAAAGCTCATCTCAGGCGCACAGGATTGTCTTATACGTCACGGTGTTAAAGACGAGGATATTACTCTCGCGTGGGTACCGGGCGCATTTGAGATCCCTCTCATGGCGAAGAAAATGGCAATGAACATGTCATTTGACGCTGTAATTTGTCTCGGTGCGGTTATAAGAGGCGCCACATCGCATTATGATATGGTATGTAATGAGACAGCAAAGGGGATTGCTCAGGTTGGACTCAATACAGGCGTTCCGGTGCTGTTTGGAGTTGTCACAACAGACACAATTGAGCAGGCGATTGAGAGAGCGGGTACAAAGGCAGGAAACAAGGGTTATGATGCGGCAATATCTGCAATAGAGATGGCAAACGCGTTTAAGGACTTGCAGCGTCTTGACTGATAGAGGTAACGGCATTGAAGAAAAAAATAGTTAATTTTCTCGGGAAAACCGCGCCGCAGCTGGTATTTGCGCTGCTTGCGGGCTGCGCATATTTCATGATATTGCTTCCGGTAATAACAAGGTATTCAAAGGGAAGTCCATTTCTTGCATTTCAGTTCTCGCCGCTGATAATCTGCGGAGCTGCTCTTGTTATAATAAAGCTTATGAAGCAGGCTCGTGAGAATGAAAATGAGAATGCAATATTTATATTATTTGTGCTTCATATTCTTCTGCTCGTGATGAGTATAGTATTTACAGTAAGCACGTTTTTGCATAGATAAAAAGTTCCCGCGCGATGCGGGAACTTTTTATCTATGTACACTTATCTTCTGCGTCTGCGTTTACCTGAATACAACCGCTTAGCCAGTCCGCCGCCGGTGTGTCTGCGTTGACCGCTGAAAAGCATCCTGAACGGATTGCCGCCGATGCTCTTTCGTTTGCCGGCAAACAATCTTTTTGCACTAGCTGAGATGTTAGTCTTTGTTTTAAGTCCCTGTGCGCTATCAAGGAGATTCTGGATATTTACAGACGATTTCTTTTGACCGCTTCCTGCATTGGTTAAAACGGCAGCAACATTAACGCCCTGCTTGCGTTTTCCTGATTGACCAATATGAGTATTGATCTTATGAGTTCTGCTAAGTGTCTCGTTTGTGATTTTGACAATAAGCAAAGTAATAATATAGAATAGAGCCGCCATTGTGGACGGGATCAGACGTATATTTATTGTATGTGGTATAGTCGTAAAGAATAATGCGATTGATACGAAAATAGGCCATGCAAGCGCGGTAACACTGATAAATATCTGAAGATTAATGAATTGCATTGTTTTTTTGTATAATAATGTAATTCCGCCGCTGATTAATAACAAAATACCACTAATAAATACCAGATAAGAAAGCTGAACTCCGACTGTCCTTATTGAATTATTTGCAGGTGTCGGAAGAATATTTGTAAACTCAAGTATTCCGCATATTATAAGGAATATGCCAAGGCATAAGTCTATTATAGCCGAAATAACAAGCGGCCTTAAATGTTTGAATTCCATAAAATGCTCCATTCTATCGCCATATAGGCGGATAATATTAAATATGAATTATATTATATACTATATGATTAGATTTGTAAAGTGGAAAATTCATTAATTTTCACTGATCAGCTCCGTTAATGTGATTTCACCATTTACATTAATCGATTCGCCGGATGCAATTTCAAATACATATGAGTGAGTATCTGTTATTGAGAGATCAATTCTATCCTTTTGTGCATTCGCAATGTTTTTGAGAAGGATGATACCAGTACCTTCGGCCCTGTATTTTCCGGGACTCAGATCCGAAGGGGATTTATAGTTTCCGTCCTTTAGTGTACGTTCCTCTCCATCGGTTGTTTCCTTAATGCTATTTAAGCTGTCAAGATACGCCTGATTTTCAGAAATAGAATTATCCAGCTCAGCATTTGTTGCATTCGCATTTTCAAGATCGGTATCATACAGAGCAAGCTGTGATCTGAGTGATTCCACATTATTGATTACCGATTGATTATCCTCTATTATTTTGTCATATTTTGCCTCATCGCGCCTGAGTGTTTTTTGTTCCTCTCGCATTGAAGTCATTTCAGAATTCATCATACTTCTCTCGCCCGCAACGCGTGCTTCTGCCCTGGTGTGAAGAATTGATTTATTATTTAAAACAACTATCACAATTCCTGCTGCCAACGCGAGAAATATGGGGAGTACTATGGTCAAGTAAAAACGTTTATTATACATATTATTTCTCCATTCCGGATTATTTAAGAGGGGTGAATTTAACTGTGCTGTCGAACTTAAGCTTGTCACCCTGGTTCAGGGTAACCTCGTAAGGCGACGAGCCGAGCGTCGTATTATATTTAGACGTGTTGTCGTCAGATGCGACAGCAAAAGAGCCGGTTCCCGTAACAGTATATTTTCCTGCCGCTATATCGGTTCCGACAACATATCTCCCCGGCGGAAGTGTTGTTATATTATCTGATTTTGCATTTATCTGCTCGTTTATGGAATCAAGTTGAGTTCGTTTTTCATCAATCTGTGCGTTGATGGAATCAAGCTCCTGTTTTCGCGAATCAAGCTGGGAACGAAGCTCGGCCTGTGTGTTTTCATAGTCATCAATATTTTCCGATTGTTCCTTTTTTTCTGCAACAGAGTCACGAAGTTCTGCTGTTTCGGATTTAAGAGCGTCATAATCAGCTTTAAGCGATGTATAGTCTTCCTTGGCCCTCAGTTCTGCGGCATACTGTTCTGTTTCCGTCTCATTGCCCGGAAGCATAATAGCGAGCAGAAATGCTCCGCAGATTATTGCACCGCACACCACCGCAGTTATTGCATAGATAAGTATCATGCGGCTTCTTTTGCCCATTCCGTATGAGGAATCGTGTAAATCTTCACTATCGCCCTTTGTTGCTGTGTAGGTAGAAGACTTCTTTGTTAAGACGCCGAGAAATGCGTTGAATCTCTTTTTTATCTCGGATTTGTTGTCTTCAATATTAATCTCGTGTATTTCCTCATCAGCATCTTCGAACGGCTTATCCTTATAGAATTCTATAATCTTCTCAACCTCGGCAAGTGATGCTGTATCCTCCTGTAAGGTATAGTCATCTGCTGTGGGGATAGAATCCTGATCTGCAGCAGCTTCCGTTTTTTCTATATTTGTTTCTTCTTCCATTTAACCGTTTACCTCCTAGATATATATCAAAGGGTGCTTACAATAAATACCTCTCTGAATTGATATGCAAAGCTGTCGTGTGAAAGCTTGGCGGTTTTATAATCAGGGAATATTCCGAATACCGTCGGACCTGATCCACTCATGAGCGCGCCAAGAGCGCCGTTTTTAATCATCTTTCTGCGTATGCCGCGAACAATCGGATGCATGTTTTCCGTAACCGAACCCATTACGTTCACAAGTCCTGATGCGACGGCATTTATATCGCCCCGTTTTATTGCCGCTATCATAGCGGAGGTGTCGGGGCGTTCTTTTATCTCCGCATTGTCTATGGCTTCATATATAGAGCCGGTTGAAACGCTGATAGCAGGTTTAACCATGAGCACTGTACATTTCGGAAGCGGAGGGAGGGGAGTGAGCTTTTCACCAATTCCGGAAGCAAGCGCTGTTCCGCCTATAATGCAATAAGGAACATCAGCGCCTAATTTAAGACCAATTCCGCAAAGCTCATCAATTGAGAGATTAGTATTATACAGCATATTAAGAGCGCATAATACCGTAGCCGCGTTTCCGCTTCCTCCGGCCAGCCCTGCAGCGACCGGAATGTTTTTATGAATCATGATTTTGCATCCGCCATTAATTCCGGTATATTTGAAAAATTCTTTTGCGGCAAGGTATGCAATATTTCTTTCGTTGTTCGGGAGGAATCTGAGGTTGGTAGAGATGCTTATTTGTGAGTTTGTCTTATCGACTATTACAAGATCAAAAAGCGATACTGTCTGCATCAGCATTTCAACCTCATGATAACCATCATCACGTTTTCCGAGTACATCGAGCGTAAGATTGATTTTTGCATATGACCGCGCAATAGCACGCTGACCTGTAATTATAATATCATCGGAAAGCATCGTTTATCCTCCTTTATGCGTATTATTTATCGAGATTTTCGTGTGAGCTATTTACAACTGTCTCGATTTCCTCATCTGTTACTGGTGTATTCTTGTCTCCCTTGCAAAGATATACAAGATATTCTATATTGCCCTCCGGACCTTTCACCGGTGAGAATGTAAGACCGTGTATTTCAAAGCCTGTTTCGGCTGCAAAATCAAGAACTGAGCGTATAACGTCAAAATGTACCTTTTTATCACGTACAACACCTTTTTTTCCAACCTGATCTCTGCCCGCCTCAAACTGTGGTTTGATAAGCGCGGCAATTTCACCGTTATCGGAAAGCAGATTGTATGCAACAGGAAGTACGAGTCGAAGCGAGATGAACGATACATCAATCGATGCGAAATCTATATATTCGCCTTTGATGTCCTCTGCCGTAACATAACGTATATTTGTTCGTTCCATATTCACTACTCTCGGGTCCTGCCGCAGCTTCCATGCGAGCTGACCGTAGCCAACGTCAACAGCAAAGACCTTTTCAGCTCCATTCTGAAGCATACAGTCGGTAAATCCGCCCGTTGAGGCGCCTATGTCCATTGCGATTTTGCCATTAAGCGTAATTGGGAATTGCGCCATTGCCTTTTCAAGCTTCAGTCCGCCGCGGCTTACGTATCTAAGCTGCTCACCGCGTATCTCAACCTCTGTTTCATCCTCGGAAATCATCATTCCGGCTTTATCGCATTTCTGGTTTTTAACATAAACCTGACCTGCCATTATGAGCGCTTTTGCGCGTTCGCGGCTTTGGGTCATACCTTTTTCAGTGAGATATACGTCAAGTCTTTTTTTTGCCATGATTATGTTCACTTCCTACGCTACGCAAAATTTCATTTTGCTATGCTACAATTCGCAAGCGAATTGTTCACCTTTATTATATACTTAGTTACTGTATCGGCATCGACACCGTACTTTTTATCCAGATCAGCTACTGTGCCGTGGACTATAGGCTCGTTCGGGAAACCGAAGGCTTTAAAACGGCAGTCAACACTGTTTTCAATCAATATTTCTGCAATATGTTCACCGAAGCCGCCCGATTTAACATTGTCCTCGAGAGTTATCACAAAGCCTGTTTTCATTGCTGCTGCTATAACCGCGGAAACGTTTATCGGATGTACTGTAGGAAGTTCCGTAATCTCCGCGCTTATATTATGATCTTCCAGTTTTTTTGCAATCTCTGCGGCACTAGCTATCATTCTGCCTGATGTGATGATTGATACATCACATCCCTTCCGATTTATATATGCCTTATTGATTTCAAACTGTCCGGAGGGGTAGGGTGATTGTGTTCCACCTCTGGGATAGCGTATCGCTATCGGACCTCTGTGCCGTTCAACCGCATATGTGAGCATTTCATCAAGCTGTTCAAATGATGACGGAGCAAGCACCGTCATATTCGGCATACACGAAAGGAAGGATATATCGTAAACCCCTTGATGTGTTTCACCGTCCGCGCCAACAAGTCCGGCCCGATCAATTGGGAATACGACATGCAGGTTTTGAAGACAGACATCATGCAGAACCTGATCGAAGCTGCGCTGCAGGAAGGTTGAATACAGTGGGATTACCGGAATCATTCCGGCTGCCGCCATACCTGCAGCCAGAGTGACTCCGTGCTGCTCAGCAATGCCGACATCAAAGAATCTGTCACGGAACTGTTTTGAAAATTCGGTAAGCCCGGTACCATCCGGCATTGCGCAGGTTATCGCGCAAACCTTAGGATTGTATTTCGCAAGTCGGACAATGGTTTCGCCGAACCTGCTGCTGTAGCTGCCTTGACCGGGGAGCAGCTCGCCAGTCAGCGGATCGAATTTGCCGACTCCGTGGAATGCCGAAGGATTCTTCTGTGCCGGGGCATAGCCCATACCCTTTATTGTACACGCGTGTATAATAACCGGTTTTTTTTCGCTTTTCGCATATTCAAGGCAGTCGATAAGCGCGTTAATATCATGACCGTTCATAGGTCCTATATATTTAAATCCAAGCTCATCAAACAGTGTTGTCGGAAGAACACGTTTTCTTATCGATGCTTTTATGCTTTCGATAATGCGTCTTACCGGCGTTCCGGCAAGAGGAACTCTGCGAAGAAAGCCGGATATCTTCTTTTTTGATTTGAAGTAATAGCGGCTTATCCGTATATTTCTGAGATGCTTTGACATTGCGCCGACATTTCTTGAAATTGACATATTATTGTCATTTAAAATAAGAATAAGCGGAGTTTTTGTGCGTCCGGCATCGTTGAGTGATTCGTAGATTTCACCGCCGGTGAGCGCGCCGTCACCTAAAATTGCTATTATATTGTGTTTTTCTCCGTTAAGATCGCGCGCGCGCGCCATTCCCAGTGCTGCCGATACAGAAGTTGAGGAATGACCGGTATCAAACGCATCAAATTCGCTCTCACTCCGTTTCGGAAAACCGGAAATACCACCAAATTGTCTTAACTTATCAAATCTATCTTTTCTGCCTGTCAGAAGCTTATGCACATAAGACTGATGACCGACATCAAAAATAAGCTTATCGCCAGGCAGGTCAAAAACTCTGTGCACAGCAACCGTCAGTTCAACTACACCAAGATTTGATGCAAGATGTCCGCCGGTTTTACTGACGCTTTCTATAAGAAAACTACGTATATCGTTGCAAAGCTCTTTCAGCTCTCGGCTGTCAAACTTTTTGAGATCACCATTTGCCTGTATATAATCAAGCATATTATTCATAATGTTTTTTCAAACTCTTTCTCATTATATTATACAATTAGAGATATTGTATCATAGTATTGCAAAAAAGTCAATGAACACACCGATTCTTTGCATGAAATTAAAAATTTATTAATATTTTCATCAAAAAAGATAAAATACTATTGACAACCGCAGTAGGGAGTGCTATAATTACAATGTCAAGCAAGGACGTTTGAAGCAGTTATATGCTTTAAGCGTCCTTTTTTGTTATGTTATATAAGTTAAGTAAGGAAAGGAAGTATTTATTATGGTTAATACAGGAAGTATAGCTTTTATGATTCTGTGTTCAACGTATGTGTTTATCATGACCCCGGGGCTGGCGTTCTTCTACGGAGGATTGTCGCAGCGGAAGAACGTGGTAAACACGATGATGATGTCAATTTGTATTATGGGACTGGCAGCGTTCCTTTGGGTATTATGCGGATATTCCTTGTCATTCAGCGGTGATTCGTTCGGAGGTCTTATAGGAGATTTTAAATGGTGGGGCTTTAACGGTGTCAGCATGACCGAGGCGGGACCGTATGCAGGGGAAATTCCGAATGCATGCTTTGCTTGGTTTCAGATGATGTTTGCACTCATCACTCCGGCATTGTTTACCGGAGCTGTTGCGGGACGAATGAAATTCAAGGCTATATTCCCATTTATCGGATTGTGGCTTTTCTTGGTATATTTCCCTATGGCGCATATGGTGTGGGGCAAGGGTTTTATCGATGCAAAGCTGCATGCAATAGACTTTGCGGGCGGAAACGTTGTACATATTTCATCGGGTATAACAGCGCTTATCCTCTGTCTTCTTGTAGGACCTAGAAAGGGCTTCAGAAAAGGTAAGAACTTCCTTCCGCATAACATTCCGTTTATAGTTCTCGGTGCAGCGCTTTTATGGTTTGGTTGGTTCGGATTCAACGGCGGCAGCGCTCTTGCGGCAAACGGTCTTGCAATCCATGCATGCTTCACAAGCAACACGTCAGCGGCAACAGCTATGCTTACATGGATGCTCATAGATACATTTAAAGACGGCAAGCCAACTCTTATCGGAGCATGTACCGGCGCAGTAGCGGGTCTCGTCGCAATAACTCCGGCTGCGGGCTTTGTTCCGATCTGGGCGTCATTTGTTTTCGGTGCGGTTGTAACTCCTATATGCTATTTTTCAATCTCTGTGCTTAAGCAGAAAATCGGCTATGATGATGCGCTCGATGCATTCAGCTGCCACGGTGTCGGCGGTATTGTAGGTTGTATATTAACAGGCATATTTGCGGATCCTGCCATAAATGGGCAAACCGGACTGATATACGGCGGTTCATCATTGTTTATAGCTCAGCTTTTGAGTATAGTCGTAACAGCGGTGGTAGCAATTGTGGGCACATTTATTGCAATTGGAATAGTAAGAATATTTACGAAGCTCAGAGTTGAAGAGGAAGAGGAATATGTAGGTCTAAACTCAAGCGAGCACAGCGAGATTCCGTATCCGTCGATGATGTAAAAATTAATATATTAATGATGAAGAGTCGATTTGTCGACTCTTTATTATTATGTTTAAGAAGTAAATCCATACTTTTTTTGTAAAATACAATAAAATGTTTGAATTTTCAATATAGTTATGATATAATAGACAGTATCAACGGAATGGAGTATTAATATGGATTATAATTATGTTCGTATGCGTAATGCTGCAAGCAGGGGTGATATTGAGCTTACCGCAAAATACAGGAAGCTTTACGAGAAAGGTAAATCAAGGACAGATTCACATATGCTGGACTGGTTGATTGTATTGCTTTTTGTAGTTGCTATTGCTCTCGGGATATATATATCGGCTGTTGGGAATAAAAAAACGATAGTCACGGAGGAGCCGGAGGTTGTTGAGGAACAGCCGGATGAGCCGGTGGAGCAGCCTGATTATGTAACCCAACCGGACGAAGGCGTCGGCACAAATACAGAAAGCGAAGAAAATCTGCAGAATTAGTTAAAGGCAGCAAACATCGCAGAAAGAGGTGAATCTATTGTTATTAACCGGGGTTTCAAGAAAGGGAGGACGAATCCGAAATGAGGATGCTTACGGTGAAGCTCGTGCCGAAGGGATTCTTTGTGCGATTGTGGCAGACGGACTCGGCGGACATTACGGCGGTGAGATTGCCTCAAGACTTGCTGTTGATACAATTATTAACAAATTTATTGAGGATCCGGGAATTTCAGAGGATCATATTAAAAAGTATATCGAAGAAGCAAACAGCGCAATAGTAAGCCGTGCTGAGAGTGATCCGGAGCATGTGCATATGTCAAGCACTATAGTAGTACTGCTCAAGAAGGGCGGAAGAGCAATCTGGGCAAATGTCGGAGATAGTCGTCTTTATTTATTCAATCACAATGCGATCTCAGAGGTTACGGAGGATCATTCGCTGGCATTTCTTGATTTTATGCGCGGTGAGATTGAATATGACGATATAAGACGAAGCGAAAATCAGAATAAGCTCACGAGCGCTTTAGGTGTAGGATTTGACGAGATTAATATATCAAAAGTAACACATATCGGCAGTTCTGCGAGCTTTTTGCTCTGCACAGACGGATGGTGGGAATATGTTAATGAAGACCAGATGGAAGAAACGCTTTGCAAATCCAAAAATACGCGTAGTTGGTTGGAGGCAATGGTGAAAATCCGCGAGGAAAACGCGCCGGAGGATAGCGATAACTATACCGCCATCGCTATTATGCCATAAGTTTGTGAAAACTACGCTTTGAATCTCGCACCGCTCGCCGGACTCGCATATAAACATATAGCCTCGCCCGTCGTGCGGCACGACCTTCTGTGCGTACTTTCCCCAAACAAAAATGTATATTAAATAGATATATGTAAAAAATAAAGAAGTCGGAAACGGCTTCTTTTATTTTTTTAGAGGGGATGTTATATATGGGCGGTTTTTCAGCCTTGGTACAGCTTATCGTTATGATTATAGTGGGGTATTATTTCATATTAAAACTGAAAAATGACAGCAGCGGAGAAAGAGAGGCAGCACAAGAGGCAAAGGGTGAGGCAGAAAAGCTTAATGCACTGAGGCACATAAGGCTGAATGAGCCTATGACAGAACTGGCACGACCCGGGCGAATCGCAGATATTATAGGACAGGATGACGGAGTGAAGGCATTGCGCGCAGCGCTTTGGGGGGCAAATCCGCAGCACGTTCTGATTTACGGACCGCCCGGAGTGGGTAAGACCGCTGCTGCGCGAATTGTTATGGAGGATATTAAAAGGAGTCCGGATACGCCGTTTGAAAAAAACGCGCCGTTTATTGAGGCGGACGCAGCAATTATGCGCTGTGACGAGCGCGGATTTGCAGATCCGCTTATCGGTTCAGTACATGATCCTATATATCAAGGAGCCGGAGCCTACGGCATAGCCGGGGTACCACAGCCGAAGGCTGGTGCGGTAACAAAGGCGCATGGGGGAATTCTGTTTCTCGACGAAATAGGAGAGCTTCCGAATGAACAGATAAACAAGCTTTTAAAGGTGCTTGAAGATCGGCGAGTTATCCTCGAAAGCTCTTATTACAGCAGGAAAAACAGAAAAATACCGGTATATATACGGGATATATTTGATAACGGACTTCCGGCAGATTTTCGTCTGATAGGTGCGACAACGCGCAAACCGGAAGAGATACCGGAGGCTGTGCGGTCAAGATGCGTTGAGGTTTATTTTAATCCGCTGTCGCGTGCCGATATCGTACGTATAATAACTGAAGCCGCCCTGCGATGTGGTGCCGCAATTGATAACGGTGTACGCGAGATTATAGCTGATTATTCTTCAAACGGAAGAGAGGCAGTTAAGCTCCTGCAGTCCGCGGTAAACGTTGCAAAAATGGAAGGACGTCCGGTTGTGTCTGTTTCGGACGCAAAATGGGTTGTAGAGGCGGGACACTGCAAGAAAAATAAAGAGACTCCCTTGAAGCCGAATGAAAAGATTACAAAAATATCGTTTGTGAAGCCGGAAGGGTGAAAAATATGGTTGAAAACGGATGTCAGATATGGTATAATATACGCGGTTTCAGAAACCTTAAATATATATAGGGGATGATTCGATTGAAAAAGCTATTGAAATACCTTTCGGACTATAAAAAGGAGAGCGTGCTCGGACCGCTTTTCAAGCTGCTTGAAGCATCATTTGAGCTGTTTGTTCCGCTGGTCGTTGCGGCAATTATCGATAAAGGCATTGTAAACGGGGATTACGGATATATTATCCGCATGTGTCTTGTGCTCGTTGCGCTCGGCATAATAGGGCTTGTGTGCTCGATCACAGCCCAGTTTTTTGCTGCAAAGGCGGCGGTAGGGTTTGCGGCAAAGCTGCGCCATGCGCTCTTTAAGCATATAACATCGCTTTCACATACGGAAATCGACAAGTTCGGCTATTCAACGCTCACAACGCGCATGACATCGGATATAAACCAGGTGCAGGCAGGAACAAATCTCGTACTGCGATTGTTTCTGCGCTCGCCGTTCGTTGTTTTCGGCGCTATGATCATGGCATTCACGGTTGACGTGAGGTGCGCTATGATTTTTGCCGTTGCGATCCCGGCGCTGACCGTGGTCGTTTTCGGGATCATGCTCATAACGATGCCGCTGTACAAAAAGGCGCAGAAGGAGCTTGACAGAATACTGAAAAAAACACGCGAAAACATCACCGGTGTCCGTGTGATCCGCGCGTTCTGCAAGGAAGAGAGCGAGATCGCGGAATTTGAGGAGGAAAATGAACAGCTCGTAAGCATCCAGAAATTTGTCGGAAAAATATCAGCGCTTATGAATCCGCTCACCTATGTAATCATAAACGCGGCTGTAATATGGCTTATATACCGGGGAGCGGTACAGGTGAATCTCGGAAATCTCTCTCAAGGAAAGGTTGTCGCGCTATATAACTATATGAGTCAGATACTTGTTGAGCTTATCAAGCTTGCAAATATGATAATTTCGCTTACAAAGGCGCTTGCCTGCACAAATCGTATAGCTGATGTTATGGAGATCAAAAACAGTCTTGAAAACGGCACGGTAAAGGACGGTATCGCAGATGCTCCAGCGGTTGAGTTTAACGGAGCGGCGCTTACATACAGAGGCAGCCGTGAAGCTGCGGTTGAGGGACTTACCTTCCGCGCGGCACGCGGTGAAACGATCGGAATAATAGGCGGCACAGGCTCTGGCAAGACCTCGCTTGTGAATATGATACCGAGATTTTATGATGTTTCGGGCGGCTCGGTCAAGGTTGACGGAGTTGACGTGCGTGAATATGACATAAACGTACTGAGGAGCAAAATAGGATTTGTTCCTCAGAAGGCGGTGCTGTTTAAGGGAACGATCGCTTCAAATATGAAATGGGGCAGCGATAAAATATCGGACGATACGGCATACAGCGCGATCTGCGCGGCACAGGCGGAGGAGGTCGTGGAGGACAAAAACGGAATGGATGCCGTGGTAGAGCAGGAGGGAAGGAACTTCTCCGGCGGACAGCGGCAGCGGCTTACGATAGCGAGAGCGCTCGCAAAAGAGCCTGAAATACTGATTCTTGACGACAGCGCGTCCGCGCTCGATTTCGCAACAGATGCGAAGCTGAGATCAGCAATCAAATCACTTCCGTATAACCCGACAGTATTCATCGTGTCACAGCGCGCGTCATCGATAATATATGCGGATAAAATAATCGTTCTTGACGACGGTAAGCCTGTAGGGATCGGAACTCATGACGAGCTTCTCAGCGGCTGCGGCATATACAAAGAAATATACTATTCGCAGTTTTCGGAAGAAGAGGATGGCGAGGTGAACGCAAATGACTGAGAAGAAAAACAATAAGGGTACATTAAAAAAGGTATGGCAGTATATCAGCCGCTACAGAATATTTCTCGTTCTTTCAATCGCGCTTGCTGCCGCCACGGTCATGCTTACGCTGTATGTTCCGATTTTGGTCGGTCATGCTATAGATAATATTATCGGCGAGGAACTTGTGAATTTTAAGGGACTCATATCGATTTTGATCCGGATCGCTGTCGTTATAGGTATAACAGCTGCGGCGCAGTGGATCATGAATACGATAAATAATAGAATTACATATAATGTTGTGCGCGATATACGCGACGAGGCATTCAGGCACATTGAGCGTCTGCCGCTTTCGTATATTGATTCTCACACAAGCGGCGATATTGTAAGCCGCGTTATTTCGGATGCCGACCAGCTCGCAGACGGACTCTTGATGGGTTTCACGCAGCTATTTACGGGAATTATGACGATTTTGGGAACCTTGTTTTTCATGTTCCGTATAAATATATGGATCGCGCTTGTGGTCGTTGTACTCACTCCGCTATCGCTGCTCGTCGCAAGATTTATCGCGTCAAGAACCTATGCAATGTCAAAGAAGCAGGCGGAGATAAGAGGAGAGGAGACAGCGATCATTGATGAAACAATAAATAACCTGAAGGTTGTAAAAGCGTTTGCGCACGAGAAAAAGTCGGTTGAGGAGTTTGATGAAATAAACGACAGATTGTATTCCGCATCGCTAAAGGCTGTATTTTTCTCATCGATCACAAATCCGGCAACGAGATTTGTAAATAATATAGTCTATGCTGCGGTTGCTCTTACAGGAGTGATAGCGGTATGTCGCGGCGGTTTTATGGGAACGATAACAGTAGGACAGCTTTCAAGTTTTTTAAGCTATGCAAATCAATACACAAAGCCGTTCAATGAGATTTCAGGCGTGGTAACAGAGCTGCAAAACGCAATCGCGTGCGCGGAAAGACTTCTTGATCTTATCGCCGAGAAGCAGGAGCCAGCGGAATCAGCGGGCGCAGAGGAAATAGAGAATGCGGAAGGTTATGTAAATATAAATGATGTGTCATTTTCATACACACCTGAAAAGAAGCTTATTGAAGGATTTAATCTCAGAGTTAAGCCTGGACAGCGTATCGCGATCGTTGGTCATACCGGCTGCGGTAAAACCACGCTTATCAATCTTTTAATGCGTTTTTATGACGTAAGGAGCGGAAGCATCTCTGTTGATAGAATGGACATACAAGACGTCACCAGAAAAAGTCTGAGGACCTCATACGGTATGGTGCTGCAGGAGACATGGCTGAAAGCGGGAACGATACGTGAGAACATCGTAATGGGCAAGCCAGACGCAACGGATGAGGAGATCCGCCGTGCCGCGATCGCAGCGCATTCATACGGCTTTATCCGCCGGCTTCCTGATGGATTTGATACCGTGATAGGCGAGGAGGGCGGAAGTCTTTCCCAGGGACAGAAGCAGCTTCTGTGTATCACTCGCGTCATGCTGTGTCTGCCGCCGATGCTTATTCTCGATGAAGCGACATCATCGATAGATACGCGTACCGAGATAAATATTCAGAAGGCGTTCAAGAGTATGATGGAGGGCAGAACCAGCTTTATTGTTGCGCACAGGCTTTCTACTATTCGCGAGGCGGATCTTATTCTCGTTATGGACAGCGGAAAAATAGTTGAACAGGGAACGCATCGGGAGCTTATGGAAAAGAACGGCTATTACGCAGAACTATATAATAGTCAATTTGCTGTTTAAAGAAGTTAACGAAAGGATTATAGACAATGGCAATAGTATTTTTTGATTTTGACGGAACTCTTGTGGATGAAAAGGCGAAAATATACCGGCCGACTAAAACTACGATACAATCAATAGAACAGCTCCAGGAAAATGGTCATTACGCAGTTTTAGCAACCGGTAGAGCCAAATGCTATGTACCGGAAACAGGTATCAAATGGGATGGTATAATCGCCTCAAACGGCGCATATGCAGAGATTAATGGCGAGGTTGTATATAATAAAGAGGTAAGGGAAGATCTTGTTGAGGAGTTGGTGCGTCTTTCGGGCAAGCTTGGGTATATCTATGTGCTTGAAAATCAGGATCTATGCTATACAAACGGTTTCCACAATGATGAGTTTATGAAAGTGCTTGAATTTTTTGATATAAACCGCAGGAATTTCCGTCCGGTTGAAGAAGCAGAAAGGCTCAGGGCAAATAAAATGTTCCTTACCTGTGACGGAGAAGACCAGTTTGAAGTTTTATGTCGTGAATTTCAAGGCAAATTCATTTTAGGAATGCACAGAGGCGGAAAATCGTGCGACTGTGATCCCGTGGGAAACAATAAGGGTATAGGGATTGCACGTATTGCCGCGGCTGCCAATGTGGATATATGCGATACATATGCTTTCGGCGATAGTGTCAATGATTATGATATGCTTAAAAATGCGGGACATGGAATTGTAATGGGAGATCATCGCATAGAGATTGAAGATGCGGCGGAATATATCACCGATACGGTTGCAAATGAAGGTGTAACAAAAGGTCTCAAGAAATATGGATTGATTTAACAGGATCAATGAAATCATATCGAAACTTAAATCGAAACTTAAAAATAATTTTTTGCAAAAAGGGGTTGACAAATGATGAAACTTCTGCTATAATAACTCTTGTCGTTGAGAGAGACGATATGAAAAGAATATGGAGAGATGTCTGAGTGGTTGAAAGAGCCGGTCTTGAAAACCGGTAACGGTTCCGCCGTTCGCGGGTTCGAATCCCGCTCTCTCCTCCATTTACACAATTAAATATTGTGAGTACTGCATATAGATGGATTACTTTTGAAAAGGCAGTAATTCTAAAACTATATGCATATTTTTTTGGAGAAGTACTCAAGAGGCCGAAGAGGCGCCCCTGCTAAGGGTGTAGGTCGGGCAACCGGCGCGAGGGTTCAAATCCCTCCTTCTCCGCCAGCAATCCCCACCACGGGAGATTGGAAAAAATAGCGTGAAACCTAGGTTTTTCGCTATTTTTTTTGTGCAAATGTTTAACTACAGCTAAACTACAGTTTACTACAATTCCGTATCAAATATCTTTTCAGGTATATATGATAATAATGATATGAATATATCATAATCTACATACTGAAAGGATGATTTCAAATGAAAAAATTTATTTCCCTAAAAAATCCATTTCCAATGGATTTGTCCGCCGTAGTAGCGGCGGAAATACGCAACACACTGCGTATTCTTGACGACTGCTACGGCTCGGATAGAACGGATTCTCAGCTTGGAGGGTACGTTCTGATAGTTGAGAATGAGGACGATTTAAATGACCTCACAAGTATATTTAACGAGCCTATAAAGTGCGTAATCCCTGAATTTACGGATAAAATATGCGACAACTATCTTAAATCCCTATACATACTCAACCCTGACTTTTCTGTCACAATTCTATTTCCCATAGAACTTTCGCCAGACATTATAAAGAAATATATCACCTCATGAAAAATATGGACAAGCCTATGGAAAATAATAAGGACATTGAGATTTGTACCATTCCAAAAGGTGTGGTACAATATCAAAAAGAGGTGATTTCGATGAGTCATGACAATAAAAATCTGCTCAATAAGGTGTACAAAGAGATAAGTGAGGAGCTTGGAATTGAAGCGGCTCTGACAATTCACCATATGTTTAAGGGAACACAGATAAATTTCCCTATAAGATTTTTTGACACGAGTTATGTGAAGGAGATGATTGTGGAGGAATACAACGGAGAAAATGTTGCCGCTTTGGCAAAAAAATACGATTATTCGGAAAAAACTATACGACGAATAATTAAAGACAAATTAAAAGAAAGGTAGGAACATAGAAATGGATAAATCCAAGAATACAGCTCCGAACAATAATGGAGCTACACAAGAACAACAGCCGCAGCCACAATATCAGCAACCGCAATATCAGCAGCCTGTATATCAACAACCGCCACAACAGCCACCGTATCAGCAGCCTGTATATCAACAGCCGATATATCAGCAACCGCCACAGGTAGGCATAGTTGCAAATCCGTGTCCCAGATGTGGAAGTGAGATGACGGAGAAATTCAGTGCTTGGCAAATTGTTGTTTCGATACTCCTGTTCCCGATAGGACTGATATCATTAGCGGCAGGAAAAAAGAAAAAGTGCTCACGTTGTGGACATACAATATAACTAACAATGTAAATAGAAGGGTCATAGAGTATCAATGCTCTATGGCTCTTTTTTTCATGCAGACAAAGGAGAAAAATAATGGCTACAAAGAAAAATACAACATCAACGGAAGCGGAAATAATGCAGTTACTGACAGAAAATTCAGATAAGCTGAAAATACTTCTTTCCGCATCAAAGGATGATAAACCCTTAAAATATAAATTCAAGGGTAAGAAAAGTACAAAAACCGTATTTATGTCGATAAAGCTTCAATATCTGATAAATGAATACTGTATAGAAAACGATATAAAAATCGGTGACGTAGTAGAAGCTGCTACGGTAGAATATCTGACTCGTCATGGATGGGATGATAAGATATCAGATATTCTGGAAAAAACGGGAAATACGGGAGAAACGGGTACAGCCTAATAAAACAGTGTTTTTACCTATATATTAGCAAAAATTGAAAACGGGTACATAACGGGAAATTTACCCGAACTGACGGGAGGAATGCGGAATGAACGACAAACTAAAAGCAGTAGCATATGCAAGATTCTCAAGCGATAATCAAAGGGATGAAAGTATAGACGCTCAGATATATGCTATAGAAAACTATGCAAATCAGCATAATATAGAACTCGTAGGAACATACATAGACCGTGCAAAATCAGCTACAACAGACCAAAGACCTAACTTTCAGAAGATGATAACCGACAGCGGAACAGGTGTATTTGACGCAATAATCGTGCATAAGCTTGACAGATTCGCAAGGAGTAAATATGACAGCGCAATATATAAGCAGAAGCTTAAAGTCAATAAAGTACGGCTCATAAGCGTAACGGAGAATATAGACGGAACACCCGAATCTATAATACTCGAATCTGTGCTGGAAGCTATGGCAGAATACTATTCAAAAAATCTCGCTCGTGAGGTAATGAAGGGACTATGTGAAAACGCAAGAAATGCGATACATACAGGAGGAATACCGCCTCTCGGATATGATATTCAGGATAAAAAACTAACTATCAATCCGCATGAAGCGGAGGCGGTAAGAATAATATTCCGTATGTATAATGATGGTAACAGCTACGGTGAAATAATACATACACTTAACCGTAACGGCTATAAGACAAAACGAGGTAATGATTTCGGTAAAAACAGTCTGTTTGAAATACTGCGTAACGAAAAATATATGGGAACGCTAACGTATAATAAATCCTCGGAAAAGTCTGCTAACGGAACATACAACCGTCACCAATACAAGGATGATACACAGATAATACGCATAAATGACGGATGTCCTGCGATAATATCAAAGGACGAATTCTATAGGGCAAGGGAGCGTCAAGAATATAACAGACAATCCACACAGAGCAACAGAATGCGCCAAAAATACCTGCTTAGCGGAATGATATACTGTGATATATGCGGCTCACCTATGCACGCTAACAGACGCAGAAAGGCTTCTCAGATTACATACAGGTGCTGTAAACGGTATTCTCTGGAAAACTGTGAATGTAAAGAGCTGAATCTACACTGGGCAGATTCAGCGATAATAAAAACAATTAAGAGCCGTATATTAAGTGAAAAGAATATCCCTCATATACTCGAAGTTATCCAAAAATATAACGATACACAAGCAAATTCGCATACAGATACCATTTTGGCATATACACAGGAGCTTTCAGAAATTAAATCTGCGAAAGCAAACATTTTAGACGCGGTAGAAAGTGGTTTCGCAAAGGAGCATTTCAAGGATAGACTCAATACACTGATTCAGCGTGAAGCATATCTTGAACATCAGCTTAGAGTCATATCAACAACCAATAATTTCAGAGTAAACCGAAAAGGGATATTACTGCTGATAAATAAATTCAAGCGTCTTGTAAAGGAAGATGATACCGTTTCATTGCGTATAATGCTTGACGATTTCATAGAAAAAATAACGGTCGATAATAACACCCTATATATCAATCTAAAAGGGGTCTGGTGCGAGGACAAAATTTTAACCGTACAGCGGTACGGATAGTATAAGATACAGCGTTCAATTAAATTTGGATGCTGTATTTTTTTTTTTGAAAAATATCGAATACTCGTCACGTCAAGGGATTTTGAGTATTCATAGGTACTATTTACAAAAAATAATTGTCGCTGAACAATATATTAAGAGCACTTGAATGCTCGAAAAAATTTAAATAAGGAGCTGATTTTATGTCAGATGATACAAGGAAATTTAAATTTATAGACAAAGGAAAAATTTTAAGAGCCATATTCTATGATGAAGATGGCAATGTGGAACAAGAAATAATAGTGTCAAAGAACTTTTATCCGTCGAAAATCTTGCGAAACATGGATACCGATGAAGCATTCATGATAATAAACACGCAATTTGGGAATAAATGGATTACACGCTATCTAAGGCTCGACAAAATGCAACCAGGTAAATTAGCGGATTATTGTAAATATGGATTTCCATTCCACGATTCATTTAAACGTCGATTAATTTCTGATTGGCTGATAGAGCTAACAGAAGAAAATAAGCTACCGATTGAGAATTCAACAAAAGGACTTGGATGGAAATGGATCGCTATGAAACAATTCTTTCAACTTCAGAATTCTATTAGCGTTGACAATACCGTTAACGTAAGATATGTGGGTAATCTTATTATTAAATCTATGCGCTCATATAATGAATATGCAAAATTCCTCAGAAAACTTGTTTTACCGTATATTCAAACACAGGCTATTGTAGCTTTTTCAGCATCGTCTGCGCTTGCGTCATATTTAGACAACGAGTTGACAGCTATACTTCATATTAGGGGACAAACGACAAGTGGTAAAACAACAATGCTTATGTTGGCGGCGTCAGTCTGGAGTTGTCCCAAACGTAGAAAGAACGGCATTCATCAAACATGGAATGCCACTAATAATTCTGTTTTGAACTCACTCTGTGGGTACAGAGGTATTACAATATGCTTTGACGAGATTGGAGCTTCAGAGGAAGATGAAAAATCATTTAAAACAATGGCATATAAAATTTCGATGGGACTTGATAAAAAACGTATGAATGGTTCAGATAGCGATGAGGAGTTCTCTATTAATGTCTGCTCCAGCGGAGAGGTTTCTATGAAAACAGAATCCGAGATAAATGGCACAGATGTAAGATTGTTTCAAATTGAATATCTATGGACTGTAAGTAAGGAACACTCTGAGGAAATCAAAGACAGCGTTAAACATTGCTTCGGACACTTAGGAGCGGAATTCGTAAAGATTATTCAAAAAATTCCTGAAGGAAAACTTAGAATGATGTGGAAGAAGATTACAAGTAAAATAGAGGCAAGATATCAAGATGTGATTTCAAAATTACCAAAAAATCATCAAAATGTTCTTCATCGTGCGATACAAAAGGTTGCAGTAGTCGCACTGACTGCGTATTTGATGAAGAAACATCTCAAATTAAACTTCAATCCAATGAAAATAGCAGAATTTTTGATAGAAAAATCATCACTTCTTGACTTACAGATTGACGAAACAATACAATTCTTAGAAGATTATATGAATTATTCAGCAGAACAGAAAAGGTATCAACAAAAAATGCTCAAACATATGGAATTACCTGACTTTGACAAGGTGGTTGACGGATATAAAATAGTTAAAAAAGATCTTTTTTACGCGCATATGAGGAGGAAACTTGGCTATACCAGACAAGAAATAAAACATCATCTCATAGAATTAAAGAAGCGTGGATTTCTACGCTGTGAGACAGACCGACTTACATATCGAATGACAGAAAATAATATACGCATACAGTATATATGCTTCGACACTCGCAAATTGGATGACGAGGGCATATATTACACATATTAAGGAGGTACATCATGAACACTACAGAAAACATCAGCATTGAACAAATTGCTGCTCAAATAATATATAATATCATGTTCAATAACACCCTTGGAGGCAATGCAGAATGAATATAATACAAGCGATAACTCAGGAACTTGACTACATAGACGTAATAAAACAAACAAATACGCTGGAAGTTGACTGCCCAATTCGGGCAGTCGGCTACAGTCGTGTATCAACCGAAATGCAACCCCAATCAGCATTAAAGAGTCAGGAGGCGGTAGTAAAGGAGTTTGCAGGTAATGTCGGTATGGAAGTCGTTAAAGTATTTTCAGACAGAGGTATAAGCGGTACAACGGATGAAAGACCTCAATTTCAGGAAATGATGAAATATGTATCAGACAGTAAAAATAATATTCAAGCAATAATAGTCTACAAATTAGACAGATTTTTCAGGAACGAACAATTACACCACGTCTATGAGTATAATCTCAATAAACGTGGTATTTTTGTATTCAGCGCAACCGAAAATGTCAATTCTTTCGATAAAGGAAAGCGTGTAATCAAAGCTTTCACACTAATACTTAATGAAGAAGAAGCTATAAAAATACGTCAAAATGTACGACGTGGACAAGCCTATACCGCAAAACAAGGAAAGACCAACGGCGGTATAGCACCGCTCGGATATGATATAAATAGCGAGGGTAAATATATAATAAATCAAGATGAGGCTGAAATAGTGAAGCAGCTCTTCACTATGCGCAGTCACGGTATATCATACGTGGAAATGGCAAAAAGACTGAACAATCAGCACTACACAACAAAAGTAGGCAGAAAGTTCACAAAAAACAGCTTCCACGAAATACTTACAAATCCTAAATATAAGGGAGTATTCACATATAATAGGTCATCTTCCGTAGATGAGCCTGGAAAACGTCCGAATAGACATAAATATAAAAATAAAGATGAAATAATTGAAGTACCTGGACAGATAGAGGCTATTGTCTCAGAGGAACTATGGAATAGTGTACAACCTACAAAAAAGATAAATCGTAAGAAAAACACAGGAAAATATCTGTTGTCAGGAATCGTAAAATGTCCTATATGCGGCAAAGTATATCAGGTAGATACAAAGAATGATATAAAATATCTGCGTCACTGTAAAGGTAAGACAGATAAATGTAGAAATTCAATTCAAATGGATGAAGCAGCGAAAAAGGTCATCCGTAGCATTTCAAACAGACTATATTCAAGCAAAAATATAGATTATCTCCTAAATAATTTCAGTAAAATCTCAAAGAAAGAGTCAGCTAAAATATCCAATAAAATCAAAAAGCTTAACAGTCGAATAAAAACGTATCAGGCGAAAATCGACAACTACATTGAATCATTATCTGATATAAACGATAAGGAAACACGAGTAGCTGTAGAGAATAAAATCACGAAAACACGTAAAATGATAGCGGATTTCAAAGGAGAAATATCACAGATGAAATCCGAAATACCTCAAAAGCCTACAAAAGAGGAAGTAATAAAATCTAAGGCAAGATTCAGAAGATATATGTTAAATCCCCAAAATATAAGTCAGGCGAAACAGCTCATACATAATATGGTGGAAGTGGTATATATCCATGATGATAAGATAGAGGTGAAATTCAAATAACAGACAAAATGTAAGTAATTAAAAGTGGAGAAAACATAGGTGTGTACTGGATAAAACGATATATTCAAGGGGGAAATCGGCAAGGTACGCACCTTCTCCGCCAGCAATCCCCACCACGGGAGATTGGAAAAAATAGCGTGAAACCTAAGTTTCTCGCTATTTTTTTATGCTGTATTTCACCTACAGTTGAGCAACAGCTTTTTATCATTCTATTTCCTGTTCTAATTGATTAAACTCATCAGAATTGAAAAAATCTGCCAGAGATATATCCAATCCATCACACAGTTTTTTTATTAAAACAATAGAAATATTATGTCTACTATCGTCAAACATACTGTACACACTTGAAGGAGTTACCCCAGAAACCACAGCAAGTTCATTTGCTTTAATATTACGCTCTTTGCATATGTTTTTAAATCTTTTTACAACAGCATTTTTTATTCCCATTACAATCACCTCATATAATTATTTTATAATTTTATGCGCAAAAGCGTATACGCACTTGCGTAATTTGTGCTAATTTGATATAATAATATACGCAAATGCGTATATTGTAAAAACGAGGAGTAAACTTATGATTGTAACATTCTGTGGACATGGGGAAATAACGTATAGTGAAGAAATACGAAAAATTTTATATAATACAGTAGAAGAATTAATCAATCAGGGAGCAGATGAATTTTTGCTTGGAGGATACGGTTCATTCGATTTGCTTGCAGCCAAAACGGTTAAAATCTTAAAAGAAAAATATCCGCATATAAAGTCTATACTTATCATTCCATATATCAATCGTGACTTTGACGCTGATATATATGATTGCTCAGAATATCCGCCGATCGAAAATGTGCCTAAGAGGTTTGCTATATTAAAACGAAATGAGTGGATGGCAAGAAAAGCTGATGTTGTGGTTGCATATGTACAATACGATTGGGGTGGAGCCGTGAAAACCTTAGAATATGCCATTCGTAAGAAGAAAAGGATTATAAATATTGCTCCGCAAGCAGCTATTTAGAAAAAAATCTAAATAGCTATTGACATATTTATCGTAATATGATATACTCTATTTAGAAATTTATCTAAATATATAAAGGGGTAATATAATGGGATTTGCGGAAACATTTAAGGCTCTTGCAGACTCGAACAGACGTGAAATACTTATAATGTTAAAAAGGCATCGTATGGCAGCAGGAGAAATAGCCTCAAAGTTTAATATGACAAACGCTACGATATCATATCATCTATCGCAGCTTAAAAAGGCGGATTTAATAACCGAAACGAAAGAAAAGAATTTTATTTACTACGAACTTAATATTTCTGTTTTTGAGGAAATAATGCTGTGGATAGCTCAGTTTAAGGAGGATAATAATGAAGAATAGTTTTTATAAAACAAAAGGTTTCTGGATTTCAGTTGCCGTATGCGCACTGCCTATTGTATTAGGTGGATTTCTTTATAATAAATTGCCGGACAAGGTCGCAACACATTTTGATATGAATTTTAAACCGGACGACTACAGCCCGAAATGGCAGGCAGTATTTGTAATACCAACATTTATGCTGCTGCTAAATGCATTTATGTGGTTTATATTTGAAGCCGATCCGAAAAAAGCTGCGATAAATGGTAAAATGAAATCTATTGCACGGGGATTGATACCTGTTATATCGTGTTTTATGCAGGGAGCGATACTTTTAAATGCTGTAGACGAGAACACAAATCTGATACGATTTATCCCGCTGGTGATAGGACTGCTGATGATTGTTGTGGGTAACTACATGCCAAAATGCAAACAGAATTATACTATGGGAATCAAGCTGCCGTGGACACTTGCAAGTGAGGAAAATTGGAACAGAACACACAGACTTGCAGGAAAGCTATTTATTATAGCCGGATTTGCACTGGCACTCTTTACGTTTTTTAATATTTATTTATATATACTTTTTGCAATATTAATTATTGCCGCAGCGATTCCGGCAATGTATTCATATGTGCTATATAGAAAAAATATATGATATAAATGATATAAATTGACAAATTGGATTTTTGAAGTAAAATCAATGGTAAACGAATTGGGATCAACATTACAGGCAATACACGCACTGCAAAATTCTGCTGTGTAAATGGTATCATTCGAGCTCTTAACATTATATCATAAGGAGTTCAAGATCCCAATTTTCAGTTAACTTAATAAAAGGTTCAAAATCGAAGGAGGAAAAGTTATGACGACCAAAAAAGTTCTGAACGCTGTTTTGCCAATTGTGTTGTCATGTGCGTTGATGTTGAATTCAACCGGTGTATATGCACAGGGCATATTCGCTGATCCCGTCGCGACGAATGACGATACTTCGGAATATTCAGAATCAGTATCTGAGAATGATGCAGAGAATGGTTCTGAGGACGCGGAAGAACAGCCGATATCGGAGGCAGATTTCGCGTTTAACGCAACGGCGGCA
>JAFLUC010000140.1 GCA_022509005.1 Oscillospiraceae bacterium
CGCGCATAACCTCAACGCGCTGATCCCACTGTCTGCCGGAAACATCGCCCTCTTTGTCACCGGCAGGCTGAACACAGACAATTCCGTATTTATCAAAGGAACGGATATCTGCCGGCTGTGCCGCAATGTGCATCCAGCGTATGAAATTCGCATTGCTCTCGCGGATAAGCTGCGCGTCGTAATCCTTCAGCCAATCGTTAGCAACGCCGATTGCCGCCCATTCGTTAGTCGAACGCTGCGCGTAACCGGTGAGCCAATAATACTTATCGTTTATATATACGCCTCCGTTTTCGCCGCCCTTTGCCTCAACCTTTCGGAAGCCTGTTGTTGTCTTTGAAACATCAACGACTTTATCGTCCGATTTAACTATGGTATATACCGTATAAAGATACGGATCGTCAGGCGACCAGAAACGCAGATTTCCGGCAGAGACTGACGCTGTTAAAACCGCTGTCTCTAAAGATTTTGTTTCGGTCTGAGCCGGATTTTCATCATATGCATCAGCCGGAATGATTGACAAATCATAATTTCTATCAGTATCCGATGCTGTTTCGACATGGGTTGTCTCCGAGTTCATCTTTGCAGCTATTCTGCCGTCATTATCGACAACCACTGCTTCAAGCGACACGTCCGCCGCCGCTCCGCTTTCGTTTCTGATTTCAGTTTCAACATGAATATCGGCTTTTTTGCCTCGTATATCAAAATTATCAGCATAAATATAGCTGCCTTTTGTTCTGAGATTTGAGTACAGAGGCAATGTTTCATAGATATTATCCTTGATATGCAGAATCACGTTTCTCGTAAGTCCGCCCATGTCGGGATTGAAATCCTTGGTGTTCCACTGGAAGGTTGTACCATCATTTGCCCCCGGCTCTGAACCCGGCTTAGTTTCCGCGATAATCTGAGTCATACCGCGCGAGGATGTATTATCAAGTGCAACTGCAACAACATTCTCACCGCTGTAATTTATGTATTTCGTGATATCCATTCCGAACGGCGACACTCCCGCTTCATAATAGCCTGCCATTTCACCGTTTACATATACATACGTACCCTGTCTCGCGCCTTCAAATTCAATGATTACTTTCTTTCCCGAATGCTCTGCGGGAATTTTGAAATACTTCCTGTAAAACGCTATGCCGCGGTATGAACCGGCATCACCTGCATCATTTGCGACGTTACGGAATGAGTCCTCGTCATTAAACGTATGCGGCAGGGACACATCCTTCCATGAACTGTCGTCAAAATCCGGCTCATAAAATTTATGACCCGCGCTGTCGGTAGTACTTTCCACCGCGTCCTTTAGCGGCCACGTCGCCAAATACGGCTTTGAAAACTTCCAGTCAAGATTAAAATTATAATCCCGTGATGGAGCCTCCGGCGGTGTGTAAATCTCAGCCGCCCGCGGTACGATAAAACAGCATTGCAGTATCATTACCGCTATAATCAAAAATGATAAGTGTTTTTTCACAGTGCATCCTCCTTTTGGTTAGTATCTATGATTATTTTAACACATATAAACTCTATATGCAACTAAATTATTAAATTTGGTATTGACAAGTTCGTGATTATAAGAGTAAAGTATAATTAATATAAGCCCGCTATCACACCTGACAGCGGGCTTACCTGTTTTATTTACACTTCTTCATTCCAATACCTTTAATAGGTTTATGCTTCAGCTTGCTCTGGAGATTATCAAGCGCTTCACCGAAATTACCAATTCAAACAGATTTGCTTATTTGCAGCTATAGCGGCGCTTGCGGCTGTACAGTATGCCTGCCAGACATATCAGTGCCATACCTAATTGACAGAATAGATTTATGCCTCTGCCGCCTGTGTTTGGCAGCTTTGGAATCCGTCTGTTCAAGTACTCTACAGAGACATCCGCATTGATTGTGCCGCCTGCGGTTTCGCCTTCGGTTATTACGCCGGTTTCATCGCCCGTTGAAGTAGTAGCCTGCACTTTATAGTCATCAAGCGTCTCTTCAATAATCGAATATTCCGTACCATACGGCAAGCCTATGAACTTAATTGTCTCACCGTGTTTCAACGTAAACTCGTAGACGAACTCCTGACTGTTTTCGGTTATATCAATAGCGCCGAATTCAAGGTCACTCTTCTTCCATCCAATGCTATCAGGCAGACCGTTTTCGTTTTTCAGAGTCAACGTGAAGTTGAAGTCACGTTCCATATCGCCGAATGCTACGGTCTTTGAAACATCCAGATTGAAGAGAGTGTTGTTTACGAACACAAGGTCCGCCGGATATTCTGCTTCATTATAGATATCAGCGATTGAAACTACAGAATCGTTACCGTAATCGGTAGCCAAAATCAACTCACCGTTTTCATCCTTGGTAACAATCACCTTGATAATTGCAATATGCTTATCATACTGAACGCCGTCAAGACCGCCGTTTACTTCCGTTATAGCGAAGAAGAATTCCTTATCTATATCCGTCTCGTCGAAGTCGATAGGATCAAAGATAATCTTACCGTCGGCACCGGCATAAACCTCTTGCAGAACGTCCAGAAGCTGACCGTCCTCAGTTACCTGTGTGAGGCGGAATAAGAACATTTCCTCGCCGATTTCACCGCCTCTGAATTCTTTTATCGCTGACAGATACAGTCTGGCAAGGCCGTTATAAACGTTAGTGAACTTGACCGCAGAGGTTTTGCCCGCAGCGATTGTGCCTGTATCGCCCGTTTTATCTTTAAGTTCGAAGCCCTTGGAATCCTTCTCGGTCACTGTGTACTGTGCTCCGCTCGGCAAACCATGAACCTTAAACTTCTCACCGCTCTTGATAGAGATGTAGTTTTCGGCTTTGCCGTCTACGACTGTAATAGTACCGGCTTTTTCTTCGATTGCCTCGCCGTCAGAATTATAGACTGTATAATTGTATTCGCCCGATAAAGGATTTCCCTCGGCGTCTTTCAACTCTACAAGGAAGCTGAACTCCGTATTCTTGATTTCATCAGGAATATTAGCTGCGTCCTCAAGCGTTTTAGCTACCTCCAGCTCGCCTGATACAATATTCGTGAACAGCGGTTCGTCTCCGTCCGGTTCATAGATAACCTCATAACCCAATGTACCATTGCCGTTATCGAATACATTAATCGTGACATATTTGCGATTTTCGTCATAAACAATTCCGTCA
>JAFLUC010000141.1 GCA_022509005.1 Oscillospiraceae bacterium
GCTGTACCCCATGAATAAGGAATATCGTTATCACGTCTGTATACGTTAGCTCTCGGGTTGTCCCATGAACGGAATACCGCCTTAACAGCGCCCATGAGTTGCTCCTTCGGGTCTGACGGGAAGTCTGCACCGATCTTTTCCTTATATTCTGCCTTGAACTTAGTTGCAAGCTCCTTGAGGTCGTCTGCTGTAAGCTCAACGTCCTGAGTAACGCCTTTTTCTGCCTTCATCTCGTCGATGAGCTCTTCAAAATACTTCTTGCCGACTTCCATAACAACGTCAGAATACATCTGGATAAATCTTCTGTAGCAGTCCCATGCCCAGCGCGGGTTGCCTGAAGCGTTAGCCATGTACTCAACAACAGTCTCGTTGATACCGAGGTTAAGAATTGTATCCATCATACCCGGCATTGACGCTCTTGCACCTGAACGAACAGATACGAGAAGCGGATTTTCGGGGTCACCGAACTTTTTGCCTGTGATTTCTTCCATCTTTACGATGTGCTCGTTAATCTGAGCCTGAATTTCATCGTTGATCTGTCTGCCGTCCTCATAATACTGTGTGCAGGCCTCTGTTGAAACAGTGAATCCCTGCGGAACCGGCAGTCCGAGCTTTGTCATCTCAGCAAGGTTTGCACCCTTACCGCCGAGAAGCTCTCTCATGTTTGCATTACCTTCTGAGAAAAGGTAAACATACTTATGTGCCATTGGAATTTCCTCCTGTAATAATTTTGATAATGTTATATAGCATTAATATACTACATATACATTTGCTTTTATCTATTATAACATAAATTTTCGATTTGTCTACAATAAATTGTGATTTTTTTCTCAATATTTTAATTTTTATTAAATATTCATAGAAAATGGTTAAAATTAAGAAGAAATATCACTAAAAAGCTGTTGTTCACATAGTATGGAATAGGAAAAAGGAGGGGGGATATATGGAATATGACAGAGTGCGCGCCGTAGCGTATGCAAAGCGCTGGGCGTACCGGCGTAATTCTAAGTATTATGATTTTTCAAATCTTGGCGGCAACTGTACAAATTTCGCGTCACAATGCATATATGCAGGGGCAGGCGTTATGAACTACACACCCGTCTATGGATGGTATTATATATCGTTAAACAACCGCGCTCCGGCATGGACCGGGGTTAATGAGCTGTATAACTTCCTTGTAAATAACAAGGGTCCGGGCCCGCAGGGTGAGGTAGTACCGCTCAGACGGATAATAATCGGAGATATAGTCCAGCTCAACTTCGGAACGGACGACAGCTTCGACCATTCGCCTGTGGTTGTGGATGCGGGCATGGGAACGCCTGATACAGTCCTCATAGCCGCGAACAGCTATGATGCCGACTGCCGTCAGCTTTCAACATATAATTATGTCGCCATGCGCCCGATTCATATATATAATGTAAATCCGCCGGCGTAGTTTTGGCTGTACCGCGCATAAAATCGTTTAAAAGATACATAGAAGAAAGGGAGTGATTAAAACATGCTTGTAACTATAGGATCAATGACAACAGCAGAAAGACTTGCAAGGATAATTGAGCGCAGTACCGGAAATCCTGTTGCGGTTGTGCACACACCCGCGTCAATAAACAAGGGAGGCTGCTCATATTCGGTAAGATTTAATGACCGTTATGAGAATGATGCGCGGCGACTTATAAGAGAGTACAACATACCGGCAAAGCGGTTTTACCGCGAAGGCTGGAACGGAGCCGAGCGTGTATATCATGATATATCTTGATAATGCCGCCACAACCCGCCGCAAGCCTGCGCCGGTATATGCGGCAATGCTGCGGTATCAGCTTTTCGGCGGCGGAAATGCCGGACGCGGCATAAATAAACTCAGCATAGGCGGAGTGAGGACAATTATTTCGGCTCAGGAGGCGGCAGCTGAGCTTTTCGGGATAAAAAATGAAAGCAATATTATTTTTACACAGAATGCGACATACGCGCTTAACATGGCGATACTCGGCACTATGAACACAGGTGAAAGTATAACGGTGTCGGCAATGGATCATAACAGTGTTCTGCGTCCGGCAGCTCTTTATGGTAAATATTCGGCAGCAGCTGCAGACAGAAACGGATATGTGAGTCCGCGCGAGTTCAGGAGGACAATGACAAATAAGACAACGCTTGCGGTATGTACGCATGTATCGAACGTATGCGGCACGAAGCAGCCGGTAGAGGATATTGCGCGTACCGCGCATAACTATGGCGCGCTGTTTTTGCTTGACGCATCCCAGAGCGCGGGAGCTGCTAGTGTTAATGCAGACGAAATCGGCGCGGATATGATAGCATGCCCCGGTCACAAGGGTCTTATGGGACCTATGGGTACCGGGATTTTGTATATTAAAGACCCGGAAAAGCTGCGCGCTGTAATAGTGGGCGGAACAGGCAGCGAATCGGAGAGCATATACCAGCCCGAAGGCATGCCGGATAAGTTCCACAGCGGCACGATGAATATTCCGGCTATTGCGGGACTTAGAGAAGGAATTCGGTTTGTGTTAAGAGAAGGAGCAGAAAATATCGGAGAGCATGAAAAGAGGCTTGCCGATGAGCTGCGTGAGAATTTACTGAACATGAATGCTGAGGTATACGGCAGAGCCGATTCCGGAATAACAGCGTTTAATATAAAGGGCGTAGAAAGCTCCGATTGCGCGGAGCTGCTCGGCAGTAATATAATTGTACGTGCAGGCTATCATTGCGCGCCTTTAGCGCATAAGGCTCTGGGCACGGATAACGGAGGCTGTGTTAGAGCGTCATTCGGGTATTTTAACACAAAAAAAGACGTCATAAAAATGACGGATGCGGTATATAAAGCGATTAAAAACAGAAAATTTTGAAAAAGTGTAAAAAAATTTAAAAATGGACTTGACAAATTAAGTCTGCTATGCTAAAATAGATTGAGTTGAGTGATTAATTCGTCAAGATGCGGGTGTAGTTCAATGGTAGAATCCCAGCCTTCCAAGCTGGTCGTGTGGGTTCGATTCCCATCACCCGCTCCAT
>JAFLUC010000142.1 GCA_022509005.1 Oscillospiraceae bacterium
CGCTTGTGCGCGCGGCTGAAACGGCGCGGCATATATCGGAAATAACAGGTGTTCCCATGCGTATGGAGCCGAGGCTTAAGGAGCAGAATTTCGGCAGATACGAAAGTACGCCGCGTGACGGAGCGGAGTTCCGCAAGGCAAAGGAAGGCTTTATAGACAGCTTTTCCGGCGGTGAAACAATGCTTCATCTTGCGCAGAGAATATATAACCTGCTTGATGATATAAAGAAGGACGACAAGGTCTATCTGCTTGTAGCGCATAACGGCATCTCGCGGGTTATCGAATCATATTTCAGAGATATGACAAACGAGGAATATGCAGCCTTCGGAATAAAGAACTGCGAGGTAAAGAAATACAGCATATGATAACCGATTTGGATGTAATAGCTATTTACAATTAAACTAATTTGTGGTATTATAATTACACCACAGTTGAGTAAGAAGGAGATACTATGTACAATTCCGCATTTTTTAAGTTTACCGCGCGTGAAAAGCTGAAAAACTGCTATTTTGTCGCGGTCATAGGCGCGCTTATATGTATGCTGCCGGTGTATATTCGTCAGCTTATCAGCAGTATGTTCAATTATGAGCTTCTTGCGGGAAGATTGATCGCAGAAGGAATAGGGCTCGTGATAGAGCTTTTTGCTATAAATTTATTCATGATCGGATTTATAAAAATGCTCATGGAGCTTAATCCATCGGGAGAAAAGCCTCGTGATAAGTGCAGATATGATTTGATTGTTTACAGCTACAGGTCGAATTTCAAAAACGCGTTAAAGATAACCGTTTTAAGGGAACTGAAAATATTTCTCTGGGCGCTTATAGTGTTTATTCCGGCTGCGATTGCGATATTTGCCGTAAAGCTGTTTGTGCCGTTGGATTCGTTAAAAGGTCTGGTCAGTGTATTGTCAGACTTTTCCTTGAACCAGACAGAAGAAAATCTTGCGGCAGCGCAGGAGTTTATAAATCTGTATTTCCCGCATCTTCATATGTACAGCTTAATATATTTGGCGGCAACCGTTGCGGCGAGCATACCGCTTATATATAAGAGCTATCAGTATGCGATGATACCTATGATTCTTGCGGATAACCCGGACATAAAATCCAAAGCCGCGTTTAAGCGCACAAAGGATATAATGGACGGCTTCAGATTCAGATATTTCTTTATACAGCTGTCATTTTTCGTATATATAATGCTTGCGGGTCTGATACTGTTGTACAGTGGCTCGGTTATGGTGTATATAATAGCCAAAGCCGTGCTTATGCCGTATCAGTATATGACATATCTTGAATTTTACCGCCAGCGAAACTCGGTAATAGAATATAATGTGGAGAAATACGGGGAGGATTAAAATGAAAATAGCAATAATAGGTCTCGGACTTATCGGCGGCTCGCTCGCAAGACGGTTAAGAGGCTTTCACAACTGCGAAATCGCGGCATATAACAGAACAAAGGAGAGCCTTGAGCTTGCTTTAAAAGACGGAGCAATAGATATCGCGTGCGATACGCCCGGAGAGGCTATGGAGAACGCTGATCTTATTATCATGTGTCTTTATCCGCAGCTCAATATTGATTTTGTCCGCGACAATCTGGATAAAATAAAGCAGGGCGCCGTAATAACGGACGTAACGGGAGTAAAGGGATTTATCACCCGTGAAATGGAAAAAATACTTCCCGAGGGAATAGAGTTTATCGGCGGACACCCGATGGCGGGCAGAGAGGTTGGCGGTTATAAAAGCTCAACCGATACATTGTTTGATAACGCGCCGTATGTTATAACACCGACAGCGAAAAATAAGACGGAAACTATTGAGCTTATCCGTGATATGGCAAAGTATGTAGGTTGCCGCGTTGTCACAACCACGTCGCCGGACGAGCATGACGCGATTATAGCATATACGTCACAGCTCATGCATATCGTAGCGGTCGCGCTGTGTGATAATCCGCTGCTTGAAAGAGCGAGCGCCTTTGCCGGCGGAAGCTTGCAGGACTGCACAAGAATAGCGGTCATAAACGAAAAGATGTGGAGCGAGCTGTTTGTTGATAACAGTATACAGCTTGCCGAGCAGATAACGGAGTTTCAGGAATGTCTTGAACGAATAAAGCAGGCAACATTAAGCGGAGACAGAGAGACGCTTGAAGAAATAATGATACGCGCAACCCAACAGAAACTTAGATGGTTAATGAAATAACAAGGAGATAAACATGCCGAGAACAGAAGAAGAAAAGAACGGCTTGTCCCTTTTGGGAAACAAGAAAAACATATATAAGGACACATATGCGCCGGAAATGCTTGAAACGTTTGTAAACAAGCATCCGGACAATGATTATATGGTTACGTTTAACTGTCCGGAATTCACAAGTCTTTGCCCCATAACCGGGCAGCCCGACTTTGCCGAGATCATAATCAATTATATCCCGGATATAAAAATGGTCGAGTCAAAGTCGCTGAAGCTGTATCTGTTCAGCTTCCGCAATCAGGGCGATTTCCATGAGGATTGCGTCAATATCATAATGAAGGATCTGGTAAAGCTCATGGACCCGAAATATATTGAAGTAAAGGGAATATTCACTCCGCGCGGCGGAATTTCAATATACCCGTTTGCAAATTACGGACGCAAGGGCACTAAATATGAAAAGCTTGCCGAGGAGCGGTTGTTTTCCTCGCTTTCAATGAAATAAAGGGAGTGGCTTGATTATGAAAAAGGCATTAGTTGTATTATCGGGCGGTCAGGACAGCACAACCTGTCTTTACTGGGCTATAGATAGATTCGGGAAGGAAAATGTGTGCGCAATAGGCTTTGATTACGGTCAGAGACATAAAGCTGAGCTGCAATGCGCCGCGGATATTTGCGCGGACGAGGGGATTGATTATAATATCATTCCCACACCGGTAATAAATCAGCTTACATCAAATTCACTCACGCGCGAGGATATTCCGGTTGAGGAAACGAAGCCGGAGGACGCGCCGCCGAACACATTTGTTGAGGGCAGAAACCATCTGTT
>JAFLUC010000143.1 GCA_022509005.1 Oscillospiraceae bacterium
CGGCGGTAGACAAGGTTATAGAAATATTTAAGGCGCAGGATTTAATTCCGTGTACGGCTTGCCGATACTGTATGGAGGAATGCCCGAAGCAGATAGCAATTCCCGAACTGTTTTCGCTGATGAACGCAAAAAAACGATTCGGAAACTGGAACACAGATTACTACTATGATAATATCAATACGCAGGGCGGCAGAAAAGCATCAGATTGCATTAAATGCGGAAAGTGCGAGAAGATATGTCCGCAACACTTGAAAATACGCGGTCTTCTTGAAAATGTTGCAGCGGAGTTTGAGAGATAACAGGAGATTTTAATTATGAGCAAAGAAAGATTAGCGGCGTTTACCGATGCCGTGCTTGCAATAATAATGACCATTCTTGTGCTTGAATTAAGTCTGCCGAAGGCGGCGAATTTCGCAGCAGTGTGGGATATGCGCCACAGCTTTGCGGCGTATGCACTCTCGTTCTTTTGGCTCGGAACAATGTGGGTAAGCCTGCATAACGAATGGCACTCCATTGATGCTATATCAAAATCAGTTGTATGGTGGAGTATCGTACTGTTGTTTTTCTCGTCGCTTATTCCGTATGCCACAAAATTTGTAGACGAGAATTTTATGAGCGAAACGGCGCAGGTGTTTTACGGAGTTATCGTTCTATGCGTTACAGTGAGCAATATAGGAATGAATTTCGCACTTGAGAAAGCGAACAAAGTCAATACCGAGTTAGTAAACGGTTTTAAAAGCGGAAGGAAGCTGCTTGCTGCTGATACCGCGATAAAGGTTGTAGGAATGATAATAGGTATAACGATTTTCCCTCCGGCAGTTATGATAAGCGTGGTACTTACAATGATTATTTTTCTTATAGTAAGCCATATTTAAGAATTGAGGAAAAGCATGAAAAACGAAGAAGCAATCGCAGAATGTTATAAAAATCTATACAAAGCCATGATTGAAAAGGACGGTTTCGCGCTTTCGGAGCTTCTTGATGAATCCTTTGTACTGGTTCATATGACCGGAATGAGGCAGAGCAAGGATGCGTTTATCCGAGCGGTTGAGAACGGCACGCTAAATTATTATTCTGCACAGCATCAAAATATTGATGTGGAAATTGATAATGCCAAGGCTGTTCTGACAGGACAAAGTCTTGTAAACGCAGCAGTATTCGGCGGCGGGCGGCACACATGGCATCTACAATTAAAAATTGATTTAATTGAAATGGGCGGCAAGTGGCTTATGACCGAAGCTAAAGCAAGCACATATTAGAAAGGGCATGAAAAAAATGAAAACAAGAGTTTTAGGCAAGGACTTGAAAGTATCTGCTGTATCATTAGGCTGTATGGGTATGACGCACGCCTTCGGTGCGCCGTCGGACGTCAAAGAAATGACAAAACTGATTCATGAGGCGGTGGATTTAGGATATATCATGTTTGACACAGCGGAATGTTATACAGGCACATTTGCGGACGGAACAACCGCCTATAACGAGGAGCTTGTCGGCACGGCACTTAAACCATATCGCGATAAAGTAGTGATTGCAACTAAGTTTGGCGTACATCATTCACCGAATGGTCTTGTGATGGATTCACATCCGGACACAATCCGCAAAGCTGTTGAGGGTAGCTTGAAGCGGCTCGACACGGACTATATAGACCTTTATTATCAGCACAGAATTGATCTGAAAATTCCTGTTGAGGAAGTGGCAGGCGTTATGTCTGAGCTGATAAAAGAGGGTAAAATCCTGCATTGGGGTATTTCGGAAACGGACGAAGCGTATCTGAGAAAAGCTCATGCGGTCTGTCCGGTAACTGCTATTCAGAACCGCTATTCTATGATGTACCGCGATTATGACGCGCTGTTTCCTACACTGGAGGAATTGAATATCGGTTATGTAGCGTTCAGCCCTTTGGCAAACGGCGTACTTTCCGACCGATACTACAAAGACTCCACATTTGAAGCCGGTACGGACTACCGCAGCTTTATGCCGCAGTTCAAACCGGAAGCGTATGATGAAAACGCGGAGTTGTTTGAGTATATCCGCGCGTTGGCATCTGATAAAGATGCTACACCGGCTCAAATATCGCTTGCGTGGATGATTTGCAAGCACGAAAATCTCGTACCGATTCCCGGTACAAGAAAATCGGAACGCTTAAAGGAAAACGGTGTGGCGGGCGATATTATTCTTAGTGATGATGAAGTATCGGCGATTGACAAGAAACTTGATACGATTCGTATGTCAGATGTGTTCGGCGGCTCACGGGCGGCAAAATAAACAATATAATTAGATATAAAGGAGAGCAATAAATATGAAACAAAATCCGAGTGTATTTCAGTTGGGAAATCCCCTGCCGGGACAATTCAGTAAATTTTTCATAGGACAGGCATACTTACAGCCGCTGACAGATAAAGGCGGTCCGATTTCAAATGTAACATTTGAGCCAGGCTGTCGGAATAACTGGCATATCCATCATGCTAAAAGCGGCGGAGGACAGATTTTACTTGTAACCGGAGGTAAAGGTTGGTATCAGGAATGGGGAGAAACGGCGAGGCAGCTCGTTCCCGGCGATGTAGTAGTTATTCCGGCGGGTGTTAAGCATTGGCACGGCGCGGCGGCGGATAGTTGGTTTTCTCATTTGGCGGTAGAAGTAACAGGTGAAGAAACCTCTAACGAATGGTTGGAAGCCGTGACAGATGAAGATTATAAAAAATTATGAGGTGCGATGAAATGAAAAAAGACGTAGTTATTTTAACAGGTGCGGGTCAGATTGGTATGGCAATCGCGCGTAGAGTAGGATTCGGTAAGAAGATTATAATCGGAGATAAGAGCATAAATAACGCTCAGACTATTTCAAAAATAATGAATGACGCGGGATTTGATAC
>JAFLUC010000144.1 GCA_022509005.1 Oscillospiraceae bacterium
ATTCAGAGGGCGCAAGAATTGTCGGTAACGATATTTTTGACGAACTCATGAAAAGCGATATATGGGATATGGACGGACTATATATTCCCGATAATGACAAAAATTTTGCAATGTGGATATTTCCGTTTTTGTCAGCGGCGTTTGGCGGTGAGCGTATGTTTCGGGAGCGGGCAACGATTTCATTTGATGAGGTTGCGACAATGCGCCCCGATGGTGCGTATAACATTCCGATGGCAAGTGTGATAGACACAGAAAAACGATTCGGGTATCAAATCAATATGAATAATTGGTGTGGTCCGTGCTGGAACGGTTCGGATAAATGTCAAATTTTCTTTGTTGACTCAGAATTTTCGGGACGGCGATTTGACGAACACTATATCCGTAATATTCAGCATGACCTTGATTTGATGTATTCTTGGCGAAATGGAAAAACTCTTTCGGAGGATGACTATGCGCACTTATCGCAAATCGGATATATCCGTGTCGATGGAAATCACAACGTAGTGCTGCAGACGGTGATAGCGGATAAATCTGTGATGAAAAAGATTGTTGAAGTCGGTGACAGAGTAAAAGAGCGGCATTGGGACAGTCTTTGCGCGCTGACGAAAAAATATGTTGACACATGGCTCGCCGCAACGCCTAAGCATTTGAAAAAGACACGACTATTCGGGCTACAACATATTTTCTACCTTGACGGTTGGATGCTTTTATATATGGCTAAGCAACTCGTTGATGATGGAAGACTGATTGTTCCGTCTGAGGACAAGAGAAGAATGATGTCGGTTATGTTCACAGTGGAGTAAAGATACGCCAACTCAACTTGCAGTTGACAAAAAACTAACCGGATAATCTATTGTTTTCGCAATATTGCAGTGCTAAAATATACTTATAACAGTGCTGTTAAATATTTATTTAAAGGAGTAAATCTCAATGAATATAGGAACACGGATTAAGGAGCTGCGAAAGCAACAGAAAATAACGCAAGACCGACTATCGGAATACTTGGGTATATCTCCGCAGGCTGTATCAAAGTGGGAAAACGGTACATCAATGCCGGATATTACTGTTTTGCCGATGTTATCTGAAATATTCAGTGTCAGCACGGATTATCTGTTAGGTGTGGAATATGACGTTCGCGACAGTAAAACTGCGGAATATCAGAGAAAATATCGTGAGTTGCAGGCAAACGGCGATGTACAGGGCAGATGTGAGCTTATGCGAAAGGCACTGACAGAATATCCGAGGAATTATGAATTTATGAATAATCTGGCAAGGAGCCTGCCGCACGTTGCCGGCAATATAGAGGATTATCAGGAAGTTATATGTCTGTGCAATCGTATTATATCGGTGAAAATACAAAGGCGGTGGAATATGCCAATATGCTGCCTTCCGGCGAATATGCTAAAGAAAATGCTCTTGCGTGGGTTGCAAACGGTGATAGCAAAAATATGATTATCGAAAGCAACACATTAGAAATGCTTATTGACCTGGCAACCTATATGCTTGCAAGAGTTGGTAAATGGGCAGGCAAACAAGCGACTATGGATAATGTCAATCTGTCATTTGATGAAGAATTGCTGGTGTATAATACGGTGTTGTCGCTACTGAAACTGCCGTTCACGGATGAAAAATATTATGTGATGGACGCAAAGATAGCTCAGGTGTACCGTTTTATGGCAAGACTTTATGCCCGTAACGGCGACAGCGAGACCGCTATGGAGCATTTAAGGTTATCCGAACATCACGCGGAAATGTTTGAAACAAACAAAAATAAAGGTCTGAAATATACATCTATATTCTTTGACAAGCTGCAGTTCGAATATATCGGAACGCGTCACGGCGACAGTAATGAATATGCGCGGATATTAAGAAAAATTCATCAATGGGATTGCTTTGACTTTATGCGTGACAGCGAGGAATTTAAAGCGTTTGAAAATCGTATTAAAGAAAAAGCGAATAACATAAAAGAATAAAATTATGTAATAGAAAAAGAGGATTAAGTTGAACAAGATACTATTCATAGACAACAACAGAATATTATCCGACAAGCTATCTCCGTATCTTTCTGCAGACAATATAATCATAGAGCAATCTGATAGTATAACAGATAGTATGAGCCGTGTTCTAAGCGGCTCATACTACTTGATAATAGTACATATTTCAGCTTGTCAGGAATGGATTTCTGCCGTTGTGAATATTAGGGATAACAGCAACATACCCATTCTCATTCTTGCAGATGTTTTAAACACTGTCGATGCTATAACAGCTTTCCGTATTGGTGTTGATGATTTCATTGTTCGTCCATATGATGTGCTTATCTTTTCCTTACGGATTCAGGCAATTATGCGGCGTTATGTTATATATTCAGAACCACAGAAGCCAAAATCGGATATTCTTAATTTCAAAGGACTTACTATTGACGCGATACAGCGGATTGTATATAAAAAAGATGTTCTTCTGCAACTCACTAAAACGGAATTTGATTTGCTATATCTTCTTGCTTCACACCGAGGGCAGACATTTACAAGAGATATGATTTACAATCATCTTTGGAATGGTGAATATATGCAAGACGATAGGACTATAACCTCTCATATACAACGGCTACGGAAAAAGATAGAGGATACGCCCGAAAGACCGTATTATATTCAAACGGTATGGAATGTTGGATATAGATTTATTCGTGAAATACAAAACAGTGATAGCCTATAAGGTTAATCACTGTTTTCTGTATTAT
>JAFLUC010000145.1 GCA_022509005.1 Oscillospiraceae bacterium
AAAATGTTTCGGCGGAGATTATGGACGTATTTAATATGACGGGCTTTTCAAAGCGTCTTAACATTGTATGAAAATTATGAAGCATTCAATTTTTAAGCAAACCATCGTTGTGTTTGTCACTGCAATTTTACTGGCATCAATAACGGCGGGCGCAATCAGCCTTGTGTATGACGCCCGCCGGATAGGACTGCAAAGCGCGCGGTATGCCAGAGGTGGAGCGTCTGTTGCCGCGCAGGTGATAGAGAGCGTGGATTTTGACAAGCTGCAATCATCCGATACGAGCGAGCTGTATACCAAAACCCGCGATGTACTCAGAAGTATCTGCCGCAGCCTTGAACTGGAATATCTCTATCTTTATGTACCGAATCAGGACGGGCAGAATGTCAGATTTATCATGACAGCCGCGTCCGATGACGAAAAAGATAAAACCGTCGCTATTGAGCGGGGGCTTAACGTTGTTGTGCCCAGAATTCTGACAGAGCAGGAGATAACTGCTTTAAACGGAGACGAGCTTGCAAAGGCATATGCGGAGAATAACAGCTTCGGCAGTGTATATTCGTGGTCTTATCCGGTGCGTGACGGCAATGGTAATGTCATAGCGCTTATCGGAAGCGACTACCGCGCCAATGCGATTTATCGGCAGACAATACAGGAAACGCTATTAATTATCATTCCTATGATTGCGGTACTGCTTCTTGTGTTCCTTGTTGAGCTTATTGCAATGAGGCGAAAAATCTTTTTGCCGGTCAAGCAGATTTCAAACAGAATGAAAGGCTTTGTAACTGACAGCGGAGCAAATTTCGAGCCGATGAATATACACTCGGGAGACGAAATGCAGGAAATTGCGGATTCGTTTGAAAAAATGTCCGATGATATACGCGAGTATTTAAGCAGTATTGAAAAGCTGACAGCCGAGCGCGTACAGAAAAATGTCGAACTTGAGGTTGCGGGCAGAATACAGAGCGGAATTGTTCCGTTAAAAACAATGCTGGCTGATGAGCATTATGAAATTTACGCAAATGCACAAGCCGCAAAGACAGTCGGCGGCGATTTTTATGACTGCTTTAAAAGACAGGACGGAAGTGTATGCGTTGTGATAGGCGATGTATCGGGTAAGGGCATTGCAGCGGCAATGTTTATGGCTATGGCGAAAACGATGTTAAAAGATTATCTTAATTCAGGTTTAAATCCGGCGGAGGCAATGAATACTGTCAATGACGCGCTGTGCAGCTCAAATCCCGAGGGAATGTTCGCAACTGTGTTTGCGGCTGTGTTAGATACGGACAGCGGAGTACTCCGCTATGCAAACGCCGGTCATACAAGACCTGTGATTTTCGGCAAAAACGCAGAATTTTTGGAGGTAGATTCGGGTATTGCGCTTGGTCTTTTTGAGGACGCGGGCATAATTGACTGCTCTGTAATTCTTGAAAACAACAGCGGCATACTGATTTATACCGATGGCATCACAGAAGCGGTTAATATGAAAAAGGAATTTTTCGGAGAGGAGCGTTTGCTATCCGCTGTTAAAGAAGCAAGCGGCGCTGAGCAGGCGGTAAGGTCTTTGGGTGACGCGGCGCGTTCCTTCGTAGACGGAGCAGAGCAGTTTGACGATTATACTGTGCTTGCTCTGTATTACAGCGGAAATTCAAAACAGATGCTTAAGCTAAAGCCTGAGTTATCTTCATTATCCGGGATACAAAAAGAAGCTCTGAAACATGCGGGAAAAAGCGCAAACGGCAACAAAATAATGCTGGTATGTGAGGAAGTGTTTGTAAACATCGTAAGTCATTCAGGCGCGTCCTGTGCCGGGGTTTCATTTGAAAACCGTAACGGCAGTCTGATTGTTGAATTTTCAGATGACGGCGTTAAGTTTAATCCTCTTTCGCAAGAGTCGCAGGGCAAGGAATTTGATGAACTTGACAGCGGCGGAATGGGAATAGGGCTTATAAAACAGCTTGCCGATAAAGCTGAATACAGACACGAAAACAATATGAATATTCTGACTATTGAATTTATATTATGATGAATTATTATTTACTTGACGCTTCGGCTCTGCCGGATCCGAAAGAGGACGAAGCGGCGCTGACAGGCATTCCTAAACGGCGGCGCGATTATATATTAAGATATTTGCGCGCCTGTGACAGAAAGCTGAGTCTGGGCGCATGGCGATTGATGGAATCCTCATTAAAACGGCACGGATTTTCGGCTGAAAAAGTCGTAATCGGTAAAAACGGAAAGCCGGAATGTGACGGGGTGTATTTTAATCTGTCCCACTCCGCCGATATGGTCTTGTGTGCGGTCAGTGACGTTCCAATCGGATGTGATATTGAAAAGGTGACTGACGCGCCTATGGAGGTAGCCGAGCGTTATTTCAGTGAAAAAGAGCGGCGGTATATAGCCGCTGCCAAAAATACCGCTGATGCCGACCGCAGATTTTTCAGACTTTGGACAATAAAGGAAAGCTATATGAAGATGACCGGAGAAGGCATGAGCTTGTCCCCTGACCGCTTAGAAACAGACCCTGAAGGTCTGACTATTCTGCGCGACGGTGTTTTGCAGTCATGTGTACTCCAAAACAGCGCAATTGACGGTTATGAAATATCAATATGTATGAAAATTTTATAAAAGCATATACAATAAAATAACAAAGGAGAGAATAAAATGAAAAATTATTTCAGTAAAGCCGCGGCGGCGATGCTTGCTTTGACTATGGCAGGCACAA
>JAFLUC010000146.1 GCA_022509005.1 Oscillospiraceae bacterium
ATTATGTTGATATGATGCCTAAGCTTATAGATTTATGGCGCGGCGATTTCAAAGATGAAACTCTCCCATTCTACTATGTACAGCTTTGCCGTCTGGGTGAAACGCGCGACGAAAACAATCCCGACACAACGGCAAACGGTGAGGTATATATTCGTCAGGCGCAGACAGACACATATTTAAACGCTGAAAATAAAACCAATCTCGGCGTTGTAGGTACTCTTGATATTTACGGTAAATATGAATATCCCAATACGCAAAACGACGCTAACTGCCGTAATGATATTCACCCTGGACAGAAAAAAATAATAGGAGAACGTCTTGCTGCTTTTGCACTAAAGGACATTTACGGCAAGGATGTATATACAACCGGTCCTATGCCGAAGGAAGCTGTATCAAAAGCGGGAAGGATTATCATTACATACGATTGTAACGGTTCTCTTAAAATAATGAACAGCAAGCAGTACGCCGATACTGTGACTGACGGAAAAATCAAAAGCGGAGCAATAAATCCTGATATTCTTAATGAATTTGAGATTGCAGGCGAGGATGGAAAATGGTATGAAGCGACAGCGCAAATTACTTCGGAAAATCAGGTAACGGTATATTCAGATAAGGTGTCAGAGCCGACAATGGTACGTTACGGCTATGAGGACTATCCCGAATCTCCGAACCTTACAGACGATTCAAATCTGCCGTCTTATGTATTTCAGATGGAGGCAGAGCTTTCCGATGAAGAGTGGGAAGGCATTACTATAACGTCGGCTGACAAGGATAGTGTGGAAATTATAGCTTACGGCAATATAGCAGACGCTGTGATTATTACGGTGTCGTATAACGATTGTTTGATGGAAAATGTCACTGTGTCAGAGAAAACACAACTTAATAAAGGAACCAATACGGTAAAGCTTTCAAACGAAGTAAAAGCAGGTGATAAAATAATGGTATGGAACAGTATGGACGGCATGAAGCCGTACGGAGAAGCGTATACGGTATCTGCTCCGGAACCTACACCTGAGCCGACTCCGGAACCGACTCCAGAGCCCACGCCGATACCTGATACAGACGGAAATTTGTTAGTGGACGGTAATATAGAAAAAATATCGACAGTCCCCGACGGAAGCTGGAAACCAACAAGAGGCGAATGGAAGAAAGGATTGGGAACATCGGTAGATGTTGATACTTCAAATGTAAGCGATAATTCAACCAAATCCGCGAAAATAACAAATGCGGCGTTGTTCCAGGGTGTAACGCTTTCGGGCGGCGAAACCTACACGCTTTCGTTTGACATATATCTCGGAGAGAATTTTGATAATTCAAAGCTAAGCTGGGGAATTTTCGGCATGAACGGAAATTATATAAATGTGGGTATTGGCTGCGGCTATAAGGAAGGTACGGCGCTCACCGAGTCAAACTTTGACCCGAGTAAAAAGAACGAGTGGCAGCATGTTGAAACAGACTTTTTATGCACGTCAGACGCAATGTATGCGGTAGAATTTATGTATACCGCTTCAGACAGCATAAATATCGACAATGTGTATATTACGGACGGAAAGGAGCCTGTGATGACGGTCAAAGAGCATACGGTAACATACAGTGACGATAAGGGAACATATAACCTGTACTGCAAGCTGTATCGCCCCGCAAATGTAGAGGAATGCGGCGTTGTCATATTCAGCCACGGATTTAACGGCGGCTGTGATGACTTCCAGCCTGATTGTGAATATCTCGCGAAAAACGGATTTGCGTCATTTACATTTGAGTTCTGCGGCGGCTCAAACAGAAAAATGAGCAAGGGCAGAGAAACTACGGAAATGACGATATATACAGAAAAAGCGGATTTACTTGCGGTGTTCGATTATGTGAGCAAGCTCGACGGTATTGCCACTGACAATATGTTCCTTGCCGGAGGAAGTCAGGGCGGACTTATATCGGCGATGGCGGCAGAGGAATTGACCGATAAGCTAAAGGCGATGGCGCTTTACTTCCCGGCGTATAACATTCCCGATAATTGGAGAAGTAATTTCAGAAACGAGTCGGATATTCCCGCAACATATGAACTGTGGGGATTTAAACTCGGCAAGGTATTCTTTACATCAATGAGAGATTATTATCCGTTTAAGGATAACAATATAGGAAAATACAAGGGAAATGTGCTTATTATGCAGGGTGACAGTGATAATATTGTTCCGCTCGCAACCGCCCAAGAGGCGATAAAGCACTATGACAGCGCAGAGCTTGTTGTGTATGCGGGTGAGGGTCACGGTTTTTCGCCGGCAACCTCGCAGGTGGCAAGAGAGAAACTTCTTGAGTTTATAACAAAGGAGTAAGATATGTATTTCAAGAACAGCGAAAACCTTGATATGGATTTATTCAAATCGCCTACTTCGCAGTACAGAGGTGTGCCGTTCTGGTCGTGGAACTGTAAGCTTGAAAAGAATGAACTTTTACGGCAGATAGACTGTCTCAGAGAAATGGGCTTCGGTGGATTTAATATGCATGCCCGATCAGGACTTGACACAAAATATCTCGGCGATGAGTTTATGGGGCTGGTCGCAGACTGTGCAAAATACGCAGAGGAGCAAAATATGCTTGCGTGGCTTTATGATGAGGACAGATACCCGTCTGGTGCGGCGGGCGGTTATGTCACAAAGAAAATAGAAAACAGACAAAAATATATACTGTTTACAACCGTTG
>JAFLUC010000147.1 GCA_022509005.1 Oscillospiraceae bacterium
AATGTCCATGAGGAATTCTTGCAAGTTTTCCTTTTTCCTTTTTCAAGTCAGCATATTTTCCAGACCGAGATAGTCCAAGAAATCTCCCTGAAATGAAAACAATGCACCATCGTACATATCGGCAGCTCCGGAACTTAAAATCATAGCCACTTTTTTCAGACGTGGCGGTTTTGTCGGATACGCTGCCGAATAAAATCGGTCAATAACACATTTCAGCTGTCCGGAAATTCCGTGATAATATATGGGAGATGCAATTACAATCATTTCCGCTTTCTGCAGAAGTTCATACACCTTCTGCATATCATCCTTTTGAATACACTCTCCGTTACCCCTTGTATGGCAGTATTCGCAGGCAAGGCAGCCGCCAATATGCAATTTGCACACGTCAATCACATCAACCTTATGTCCGGCAGAAAGCGCTCCGCTCCGGAACGCTTCTGTCATTTGTTTCGTATATCCCTTTGGTCGGGGACTTCCATTCAGTACCAGAATATTCATTGTTCTGTATTCCTCCAATATTCTCAAACAAGATAGGTTTTGAAAAACTCTGTGAGTTTATCAAAAGGAATCACGTCCGCCCGGTCATAGAGGTCTGTGTGTACTGCACCGGGGATAATTAACAGTTCCTTATTATCACCCTGAAGTTTTTTGAAAGCGTCCTCGCTGAAATAGCGGGAGTGTGCCTTCTCGCCGTGCATTACCAGTACCGCGTTACGAATTTCGCCTGCATAGGCAAGTATCGGCATATTCATAAATGACAGAGCAGACGTAGTGTTCCATCCTCCGTTGGAGTTTAAGGAACGCTCATGGTATCCGCGCTGAGTCTTATAATAATCATAGTAATCCTTTACATAGAAAGGAGCGTCCTCCGGCAGCGAATCTACAACACCTCCGCCGAGCTGATAAGAGCCGTTTTTGTAATCCTCAATTCTCTGCGCATTCAGTGCTTTGCGTGCTTCATAACGGTCATCGGCGCTCATAGCGTCAAAATAGCCGTAAGCATTAACACGCGTCATATCGTACATAGTTGACGCAACTGTAGCTTTAATACGCGGGTCATTTGCCGCCGCGTTTATAGCCATACCGCCCCATCCGCAGATACCGATAATGCCTATCTTTTCCGGATCAACATTTTCCTGCACCGACAGAAAATCCACAGCAGCAGAAAAATCCTCGGTGTTAATATCAGGCGACGCTACATATCTGGGCTGTCCTCCGCTCTCACCAGTAAATGACGGGTCAAATGCAATAGTCAAAAAACCGCGCTCCGCCATAATCTGAGCATACAGACCGGCAGACTGCTCCTTTACCGCGCCGAAGGGACCGCATACGGCGATTGCAGACAGCTTACCTTCCGCATCCTTCGGTTCGTAAAGATCTGCCGCAAGTGTAATTCCATAGCGGTTATGGAATGTCACCTTACGATGATTTACCTTGTCGCTTTTCGGGAAAGTCTTATCCCAATTTTCAGTCAGTGTTAATTTTTCTTCAAACATTTTGTTTACCTCCAACTTTATATTTTTTATTAATTTCATACACAAGAAAGTCCAGACAATCTATCTGCTTTTCGCTTTTATGAAGCGTGTTCAATAATACCGTCTTTTGCTTCGCAAGCATCCTACATAATTTCATCCATTCGCCGTTTCGGGCAAGTATCAGACACTGCTCGCTTTCAGTTTCATTATATCCTGCGTCAATCAGGTTCTGATACAACCTTCCCTCGGTATCTTCCGCATGAGCCATACACTTCGCCTCCTCGTATTTTTATTTTACTCTCTTTTTCTCGATATGTCCAATACTTATAAACAATATCATGTTATTCTTGACAGGAATAACATGGCATAATATAATATAAAAAAGGAGTGATACAGATGGAAATTAGAGTGCTCAGATATTTTTTAGAAATTGCGCGCGAAGAAAATATGACAAGGGCATCAGAGCGGCTTCATGTGTCTCAGCCAACACTGTCTAAACAAATGAAGGACTTGGAGGAGGAACTGGGCAAGAAGCTATTCCGGCGCGGCAGTGCAAGTATTCACCTGACTGATGAGGGAATGCTTTTGCGTAAGCGTGCAGAAGATATTATTGCTATGGTGGATAAAACGAAAAATGAATTCAAATCGCTGAACGAGGTCACTGGCGGCGATGTGTATATCGGCTGTGCCGAATCATATCAAATACGATACCTTGCTGAAATTATCCGCGATTTCCGGGAAAGCTATCCGCTGCTCAAATATCATATTCTAAGCGGTGATACGCTTCAAGTGGCAGAGCGCCTTGACCGCGGGCTTTTGGATTTTGCCGTCATCGTAGAACCGCCTAACCTTCAAAAATACAACTATATTGAACTTCCCGTAGCTGATACATGGGGCGTGGTAATGCGCAATGACTGTCCACTGGCAAAGCAGCAGTCAATCACTGCGGATGATTTAATCGGTTATGACCTGATTTCATCCCCGCAGTCGATAGAAGCTGATTTTCCGAGATGGTGCGGCGAAAAACTTGATGAACTAAATATTAGCGGCACAATCAATCTGTTCTATAACGGAACAGCATTCGTAAGAGCGGGCGCAGGTCTGCTTTTAACCTTTGACCGCCTTGCCGACACCGGCAGCGACAGCGATCTATGTTTCCGTCCTTTAACGCCGACGCTTGAATCAAAAATGTTTATTAT
>JAFLUC010000148.1 GCA_022509005.1 Oscillospiraceae bacterium
GTGGAGCTGGAGATTGCCAGCCGTATTCAGTGCGGAATTGTTCCGGAAAGAACTGTATTGACGGGCGAACACTATGAAACTTGTGCCGTTGCAAGACCGGCACGGGAGGTCGGCGGCGATTTTTATGATTGCTTCACAAGAAACGACGGCAGCGTATGCGTTGTGATAGGCGATGTATCGGGCAAGGGAGTTGCAGCGGCAATGTTTATGGCTATGGCGAAAACATTGCTCAAAGACTGTCTCAACTCAGGTTTAAGCCCGGCGGAGGCGCTCAACACGGTCAATGATGAGCTATGCAGGTCAAATCCGGAGAGTATGTTTGCCACTGTCTTTGCGGCTGTACTGGATGTATCGAGCGGCACACTTCACTATGCTAACGCGGGTCATACAAGACCGGTGATATTCGGGAACGGTGCGAAATTTCTCAATGTGGATTCGGGTATTGCTCTGGGACTTTTTGAAGATGCCGATATAATTAATTGCTCTGTAACACTTGAAAACAACAGCGGCGTATTGATTTATACAGACGGCGCTACGGAGTCGGTGAATGCTCAAAATGAATTTTTCGGTGAAAAACGGCTGCTGTCCGCTGTAAGTGAAACGAGCGGCGCAGAACAATCCGTAAAATCTCTGAGCGACTCGGTGTGGTCATTCGCGGACGGCGCAGAGCAGTTTGATGATTATACTGTACTCGCGTTGTATTACAGCGGAAATTCCAAGCGAATACTTAAGCTGAACCCTGAGTTAACCTCATTATCTGAGATACAGAATGAAGCACAGAAAAATGCGGAGAAAAGCTCAAGATGCAGCAAAATAATGTTAGTATGTGAGGAAGTGTTTGTAAATATCGTAAGTTATTCGGGTGCGTCCTGTGCCGAGGTTTCATTTGAAAACAGCAACGGCAGACTAAGCATTGAATTTTCAGATGACGGTGTTCCTTTTAATCCGCTTTCGCAAGAACCTCAAGAGAAGGAGTTTGAGGACCTTGAAATCGGAGGAATGGGAATAGGGCTTATAAAACAGATTGCCGATAACGTGGAATACAGATACGAAAACAATATGAATATTCTGACGCTTGAATTTGATTTATGATGAATTATTATTTACTTGATGCTTCGGCTCTGCCTGACCCCAAAGAGGCCGCGGAATCACTGACAGGCATTCCCAATTGGCGGTGCGACTATATATTAAGATATTTGCGTTCATGTGACAGAAAACTAAGTCTGGGCGCATGGCGATTGATGGAATCCTCTTTAAAACGAAACGGATTTTCGGCTGAAAACGTCGTAATCGGAAAAAACGGAAAAATGGAGTGTGAGGGTATTTATTTTAACATCTCCCACTCCGCCGACATGGTCTTGTGCGCGGTCAGCGATACTCCGGTGGGGTGTGATATTGAAAAGGTGACCAATGCGCCTATGGAAGTTGCTGAGCGTTATTTCAGCGAAAAGGAGCGCCGGTATATAGCCGGCGCCAAAAATTCCGCTGATGCCAACCGTAGATTTTTCAGACTTTGGACAATGAAAGAAAGCTATATGAAAATGACGGGCGAGGGCATGAGCCTTTCCCCTGACCGTTTAGAAACAGACCCTGACAGTCTGGGTATTTTGCGCGACGGTATTCTGCAGTCCTGCGTACTTCAAAACAGCGTGATTGACGATTATGAAATATCAATATGTACGCGAATTCTGCACAAACCAATATTTTTACGTTGACTTGTTTTAAGGTGAACATATTATAATTAACATATAAAAACTATGGAGGAAAATTAAATGAAAAGATATTTTAATAAAGCCGCAGCCGCGACGTTGGCTTTGACTATGGCAGGAACAGCTGCTGCACCTGTAATGGCGGCGACAAGCTACACAGATGTTACAGAGGACGCATGGTATGCCCAAAGCGTAGCATACGTGACGGAAAATGGTATCATGAACGGTGTAACTGATGACAAATTTGAGCCGGATACAAAGCTTACAAGAGGAATGATTGTTACAATCCTTTATAGGCTTGAAGGTGAGTCGGATGTCAGCGCAGTACAAGCTTTTAGCGATGTTCCTGCTGACGCGTATTACGCAAGCTCTGTGGCGTGGGCAAGCGAGAACGGTATTTCTGACGGTACAGATGACGGTAATTTCTCGCCGGATAATAACGTAACACGTGAACAGCTTGCGAAGATTTTACTTGGTTACTATAACTATAAAGGCGACGGGGCTGTAGGCGCGTGGGCAATAATCCTTGATTACACTGATTTATCAGATGTATCGGACTGGGCGACAGACGGAATAATGTTCTGCACCATGAATGATCTTATGCAGGGCAAGGACGATAATCGTTTCGACCCGAAAGGCGAAACAACCCGCGCTGAGATTGCGGCTGTTATAGAAAGAATGGTTGCCGAAGAAGCAGATTCAGATACGAAATTTGAAATACGTCCGCTCGTGGGCGAGCCGTCGGATTATTCCGATGCGAATAACTGGCTTGCTATCCCCGAAATCACGCATGATGTTGACACCATATATCTTTACCCGACAACGTTTCTGGACGATTCCGAGGGAGCAGAGTTAATATGCGATGTTGATAACGAGATGATGCGGACAGGCGCGCAGAATATGT
>JAFLUC010000149.1 GCA_022509005.1 Oscillospiraceae bacterium
TGCTGTTTGCCGGAGATAAGCAGCAGTATGCTGTAAATGTAAAATCAAAGGAATCCGGTGCGGCGCCTGTGCTTGTTGTTACATATGATAACGGCAGCGGCGAAAAGACCGCTCGTATCACTGCTGATAATGACACGTACATCAGCTCGGCAAATACAGGCAAAACCTATGGGAGCGAGAGTACGCTCATCATAAAAGAGGACGGCTCGGGCAGCAGCGCGACAGGTACAAGTACATTCCGTACATATATAAACTTCCCGCTAAAAGAGGCGGCGAACTCAGATATAATTTCCGCAAAGCTTGTTGTAAGCGCGGCATATGACGCGTCATGCACAACCGGGGATAAAGATGTGCTTGTAATTAACACGGGCGATACCACATGGAGCGAAAGCTCGCTTACATGGAAGGGTACAAGCGGAAGTATATATTCATACCAGAACGCAAAGGTTCCGACATGGAATTCGGGCGCTCTGAACAGAGATAATGAGTATGATAACGTTACAGCGCGATTCTGGTTCGGCAGACCTATGGCATATGAATATCTTTCATACCTTGAAAACCCGGAGGAGTATAACAGAACGCATCCGTATTCGGATAAATATCCGGGTGAAGAGTTCGGACCTAAGCTTGTTGATCTGATGAGCGCGTTCGCCTCACAGATGAATCACGGCTGGCCGAGAACGCTCGAAACGGGCGAACGGCTCAACCGTTGGGTCGATATTGTTGACGCGCTTCTTCCGACAGGCGTATTTGATGAACGCCCTGATGATTTCTACAAGATTATAAGCTTTATGTACGGCGACTGTAAATATATCAACAGTCTTTCAATAACTGACGGAAGCAAATGGTGGAGTAACTGGAGAATAGTTGCAAATGCCGGCTTCTTTAAGGGATGCGAATATCTGTGCGAGCTTACAAATCATGACGCTTATAGAGCCAAGGCTGAGGCAAATGTAGAATATACAATGGACTTGTTATATAACAGTGATATGAGCTTTGTTGAGGCAGGCCCGGCATATGCCGAGTGGTGCGCGGAGCTGTTCGGCGACTGCGCAATTATGGCGGAAAAGGCCGGTAACCCGATGAAGCCGGAATTTATAGAAAAGCTCAGAGGCGCGGCCCGCTATGCAATACACAGCTTCTATCCGGGAGGCTACGACAGTAACACGGGCGATTCAAACTACCGCAGTAAGCTGCCGGAGTTCGAGGCGCTTGCCGAGTTTTTAGACGATCCTGTTTTAAACGCGTATGTAAACGGTGATGACAGCTATACAGACGGTCTCAGTACAATATATCATGACGCGAACTCGGCATATATGCGCTCAGGCTGGAATCCGCAGGAGAACACTTATGTTTCGTTTGTAAACAATCCATCTGACGGACACTATCATCCTGACTCGAACCAGGTATTGATGTATGCATACGGAAATCCGCTGCTTGTTGACAGCGGAAGATACAGCTACAGCAGCACAAACAGTATATATAATGAGCTGAGAACCGCAGCCGCGCATAATACAGTTGAGGCTGTTGGTATAAACATGGGAGTTCACACCGTGGCTGCGCATAAGATAACTCCGTGGGCTGACAATGATATGTTCAGCTTTGCCGCGTCAACGCAGACCGGCTACAGCGGCATAAGCCATACAAGAAATGTTCTTTTCTTTAAGGATACGGATATGTACACTCTTGTAACGGACTATGTTTCAGGCAGCGCAAGCAATACATATCGTCAGAACTGGCATTTCATGCCGTCGAATAACGCAAAGGCTGACGGGAACACGATCACGACCGATTTCTTTAATAAAGCAAATATTGCGGTTGTAAATGCGGATGCCGATGCGGGAGCGTCTGTTCGCAAAGGATATTTCAGCGCCGATTACGGACTTGTTGCAGATAGTGAATACGCTTCATTTGAAAAGAAGGGAAGCGTGGTCAGCTTCTCGACTGTATTAAATCCTTTGAAGCCGGGAGCCGAAAATACAGTAAAGGCATCGAACACTGCAAGCGGTGCCGATAACAGTGCCATATATGTAACAGGTAACGGCGATATCAGCTTCTATGTAAAGAACACCGATACATCAGACGGCAGCTTCGGCAAGTACAGAACAGATGCAAAGGCAGCATTTGTCGGAGAGAGAAACGGTATAATTTATGGTATAGTAAACGGTACAAAAATTTCGTCAGATGATACGGATTACATAGTTTCATCGGAGGAAATAGCATCACTTGGAGTTACCGTAGACAACGGCAATATTGCAATAGGCGGCGAAAAGCTCAGACCGTCTGCCGATAAAAACACGGCAATAAAGATATATGCGCCGGATGCGGTAAGCGTAACGCTTAACGGTGAGAGGGTACGATTCACAAAAGACGGTGATTATATCTATGCCGCAGCGGTTGACGCGCCTATCTTAGGCGAGAACCTTATAACTAACGGCGATTTTACAAACGGTACAACAGACTGGACAAATG
>JAFLUC010000015.1 GCA_022509005.1 Oscillospiraceae bacterium
ACCTTGTCGAAGGTTGTCAGATATTGCTTACACAACTTTCTCTGCAGACCCAAATATAAATCGCGGAGCCGTCACAAGCTCCGCGATTTGCATTTTAAACTAATCTATCGGATACGCATTTACAAGCGCATCGTATTCCTCATCGGTTATCGGCATTGTCGTGCCGTGACGGTATATATCGTCAAATACCGCATCGCCTGCCGAGGTGAATTTGCCCTTTGCGATGTCGGTTGTGATAAACGGCTTATATCCGTCCTTACCACTGTAATGGTCAAGCAGGAGGCACCATTTGTTTTCGTTGTGATACTTGAAGATTGTCGGTCCTTCATAGCCGAAAACAGTGTTTCCGGGGATTCCGTCAATTGTATATGTTTCGACCGGCTCCCACGGTCCGTCAAGCGAAGGCGCGCTTTCCATTGTCACAGCTTTAAAGGTTTCGTCCTTTGTGAAGCGGTAGAATATACCGCTATGGCTTGTTATCGTTGTGTCGATCGAGCAGTTTTCGTTTTCAATAAATATTTCAGGCTTCGTAAATGAATGAAAATCCTTTGTGTATGCGCGGTACATTCTTTGCTTTGTGAAATTATCATCTGATGTTTTTGAAGCCCAGAACACCATATACGCATCCTTTGCCGGATCGTATTCCGCCTCAGGTGCCCAGAGGCATCCGGCGCTTTCATCCATGCATTCTATCATTTCCGGCGCCGTCCAGTGGATAAGATCAGGACTTTCCCATACGATAAGACTCCTTGAACCTGTCTGCTGGCAGCTAAGCCATCTGTTTTTATCATAACGGCGGTGATAGATGCTCAGATCTGTGGCGATCACATAGAATTTACCGTCTTTGCCGCGTTCTATGTACGGATCGCGAACTCCCGCTTCACCTATCATGCTTGTAAGGATAGGCTGCTTTCTGTTCAGTGTTTTCCAGATAGTTCCGTCTTTGGAAACAGAAAAATAAATCTGTTCATGTGCCGGGTCAGATTCTGTTCCTATGAAGTGTACAAACAAATATGCTCCCATATGCTTCTCCTGTTTATTCGTATATTACTATGAACTTAGCTGTAGGCACTGCTGACGATGATGAGGTTGAGCCTGAAACGTATGTGACAAGAACCTTTGAACAGCTTGTGCCGTAATCATTCGCGCCCTTGAGATCCTGTATCGTAAGAGCCGTACTCTCCGTACCTTTTGCATAAGGTGTGAACTCTCTCTCTTCGGCATCGTATCTTACGATCTTTGTTGACGATGAAACCTTAATTTCCATATAATCAGATTCATTAATATTTCCTGATTCGTCAAAGCCGTCGCGAGTTACATAAAGCAAATTTTCATCAGTAAGAACCTGCATTATATTTACCATAAACGCGCGTGATGAAATACCGGTTACATTACCGCCTGTTGTCCAGTAGTTTTCGAGATCCGAGCTTGACGGCTCTTCGCCGTTCTCTACATCCTGTACTATAGCTGTCTTGGGATAACGGAAATCATATTTGTATAGCTGATAATAGTTATCCGCAGTCTGCTCTTGCTGGTCGCGCCAGTTATAGGTCTCATACCGCATATTGCCTTCTTCATCTTCTGAAGCGGTTACGTCACCGTTAAGCTTATCCTGTATATCGCTGAACTTGACTGCAGTCATATATGTATTCGCATACTTATCTCCGTCCAGACCGTTGAGGATGATATCTCCCTTTGAAATATTCCTGGTAAACACATTCTTATAATCAGGTGCGATCTTTGTCTTTGTAACTGTTGTCGCACTGTTATAGGTGTAGAGCATACTGAATATATCACCGCTGGATTCATCATATTCTTCGTCTATATTCTTGCCTACGAGTCTGTATGCTGTTGTATATGTAATCGCTGTACCGCTCTTCATCGTTGAGTTATAAACAAGCAATACGTTCGGATACTTTGTAGAACTCAGGTCATACGCGTCAAGATAATAGGTTGAACCCGATATCATTGAGTTGGTGCTTATCGCCGATTTCAGAGAATATGCGTTTGTATCGGTTCTGTCCTTGGGGATTACAAACAGCGGCGTGGTTGACTTGATGGAATATGCGGTTGAGCCTGTGCTCTTGTTTGTCTCCTTTACGCTGCTGGAAGTAACGTAATATTTAGTGGTCGGATCCATTCTCCTGAACCTGTAAAGCGAGCCGTTATCCTCGTTTGTTTCCCCGTCCTTGTCGGAATTAAGAAGTATAACATTTTCGATCTGTCCTGATGAATTGAAGCCTACTTTTATGAGCTGATTATAGCCTGTTCCTTTTACAGTGATATTTGCTATATCAGCATCGGGAAGCTCAGCATTAGCCTCAAGAGCTGCTATAATTGATTCCGGTGAGGACTTCTTTGAATTTAGCTTCGGGTTTGTATCCTGGATCTTGTACTTCTTCACGCTATATGCTGTTGATGATGTGAATGAAGTTGCTGAAGTATTTGTAGGCGCATACAACTGGAGATAGTAATCCTCGCCTTCGCCCTCAGCGTTTACTACATAAGCGTAAGGATAGAATGTTGTAGTTTTTGTAATAGTACCCCATTCAAGTGTGCCGAATGCATCAACGTGTGCTGTAATAGAAGCGCCTGTTTCAAGCGTAGTCTTGTCCTTATTAGCTATATAATCAAGGAAGCGGTCGCTTACATGATACTCCTTATTGTTGATTGAAACAGTTTTATCTTTATCGTTTATATTAAGTGACGTAATCGTTCCCGAAACGGTTTCGCTGCATACAAGCACGGTATAATAATCCCCGTCAAGATTCAGCGCATAGCTCACAACATCGCCGGAAGAAAGTGAGGTTGTTTCATAATCCGTTCCGTTCTTTGTCATTGTAAACTTATAGTCTGCCGCATCCGGGTTAAGAGTAAGCGTGTAGCCTGTCTTTGTTTTATCGATTATTCTGTAATCAGGTGATACGGGAACAGAGTTGGGAACTATAGTTTCATAATCATAAATATCGATAATATTGTACTTACCGGTAGAGCCGGAATCTATAATTCTTACATTTCCGTATATTTTATTCTCGGAATTATCGTCAAACCACTGTGTCAGTGCTTCCTCCGACGAATACATGTTATCGCCTATTGTTACATAGTCTGGAACGACGCGCCCGTTGTATCTGATGGTAAGATCCTCAGCATCAAGCCTTATTGTTGACGCTTTGCCTGAGCCTTCTGTGTAATATTTAATCGTATAATTTGAATAATCATACAGGTCGTATGATGAAATTGTCAGTTCCTTGTTTGTGTATGTTTCATTGTCAATTTCAACAAGCCATTTATCTATTGAAAGATTATCTGTGCGGTAGTAGATCTGTATTGTTTTTCCGAGATATGCCGTCATTTCCGAAAGCGAGCTTGTATATTCGGTGTAGTCGATAACATATTCTTCATTTGTTCTGTCTTCATCGATAGCGAAATATCCGGGGCTGAGTGTACCTGCATCACAATTTGATGTGATTGACTCCTCAACGCCAACAACGGTTCCTTTGAGCTTATATACATTAAGATAGTCGTTAAGGATGGTTTTATCCGTTGTTTCCCATTTATTGCTTCCGTTGTTTTCACGAATCGGAACCTCAAGCGCATTGTACATGATCTGTGCAACAACGCCTCTTGGCGCGTTATCGGTATAGCCTATACCGCTTATACCCTTATTGAGTTTGAGACTGTTAGCCTCTGCACGGTAGCCTTCGGGATATCCGCCGTTCGCATCTGCATCGTTCTGATAGCCGAGCGTGCAGACAACCATTTTAAGAGCCTGCTCATATGTAACAGGAGCGTCGGGACCGAATTCCGTATCGCTGAAACCGTTTACAATACCGAGATTATATGCTACGCATATATTCGCATTTGCCCAGTGATCCGTTGACAGATCCTCGAATCTGGTGATTTTATCGGATAATCCGCCATATCCGAGCATATAAACAATAAGCTTGGTGAACTCGGCTCTTGTTATGCTCTTATCGGGACCAAAGGTGCCGTCCTCATAGCCGTTGATGACTTTCAGCTTATTAAGAGTAACAATTGCCTCCTGATAAGGATTGGTTTCGTTAACATCGCTGAATGATGCCGCGCCGGAATTCAAGTGAAACGGCGTCATCAATGAGGTTATCATTGTGACAAGCGCCACAAGCAATGAAAGCTTTTTCTTCATTAAAAATCAATTCCTTTCTGCAAACAGATAAAGCGTTATATAATTACCGCAATATCTACTATGGTTATACATGAATAATTATATCACTCTTTGTTTGTTAAGTCAATCGATTTTGTGATTTGTCATGTATGAAATATTTGTGAGAAATATTTGTGAACAGGCTGTAAAAAGTCAAGAAATCAAAGAAAATGTGTTGAAATTTTTAAAGAAATGTGATAGACTATTATCCTGAGTTTAAATATCATCTTCGAAAGGAGAAGGACTATAATATATGAATGAAGAGAAAAGAAAGAAACAGGATCCAAAGGGCGGCAAAACTCCGTTTAAAAATCCTTTGATTATTTTTCTTATTATATCGGTGATTGCAACACTCATACTTAATCTTGCGATCAACTTTATTTCCAATCCGGGAAATAAAGAGATATCATATGATAAGTTTCTGAATATGCTTGAGGAAAAGGAGGTAGACGAGGTCGTTATAAAAAGCGACAGAATAGTAATATACGGTCAGCCCAAAATAACCGAAGAAAAGGCTGCTGAGCAGAAAAGCAGATCATTGTTCTCGATCACCGGCTTCGGAGAAAGCGCGGAGGATAAAGTAAAGAACTCCAGACCGACATATTATACGGGATATATAAAATATGATGAGATTGTTCCTCTGCTCAATGATAGCGGGATAAAGTTCTCAGCGCCTGTTGATAATTCGAATCCGATCGTGAATTTTGTTATTTCATGGATACTTCCGCTTGTGTTCATGTATATTATCGTAATGCTCTTTATGCGGTTCATGTCCAAAAAAATGGGCGGCGGCGGACTCATGGGCATAGGTCAGTCACACGCGAAAATGTATAATATAGAGAATAAAACGGGTATCACCTTCAAGGATGTGGCAGGTCAGGAGGAGGCAAAGGAATCGCTTGATGAAATTGTTGATTTCCTGCATAACCCGAGCAAATATACTGAAATAGGCGCAAAACAGCCCAAGGGCGCATTGCTCGTAGGTCCGCCAGGAACAGGTAAAACTTTGCTTGCAAAGGCGGTAGCCGGAGAGGCGAACGTGCCGTTCTTCTCGCTTTCAGGTTCGGAGTTCGTTGAGATGTTTGTCGGCGTCGGTGCGTCACGAGTACGTGACCTCTTTAAGCAGGCAAACGCGAAAGCACCATGTATAATATTTATAGACGAGATCGATGCTATCGGAAAATCGAGAGATAATCAGATGTCGTCAAATGACGAACGTGAGCAGACTCTGAATCAGCTTCTTGCTGAAATGGACGGCTTTGACCCGTCAAAGGGTATCGTAATACTTGCCGCGACAAACAGACCTGAAATTCTCGATAAGGCGCTTCTGCGACCTGGACGATTTGACAGAAGAATTATTGTTGAAAAACCTGATCTGAAAGGCAGAGAGGATATATTACAGGTTCATATAAAGAACGTAAAGACAGCCCCTGATGTAGATCTTCACGAAATGGCGCTTGCCACAAGCGGTGCTGCCGGAGCGGATCTTGCAAATATGGTAAATGAAGCCGCCCTGCGCGCCGTTCGGTTCGGCAGAAAGGCAGTAACCCAAGAGGATCTTATGGATTCTGTTGAGGTTATTATAGCCGGTAAGGAGAAGAAGGACAGAATCTTATCCGCAGAGGAAAAGAGAATTGTATCGTTCCATGAGGTAGGTCACGCGCTTGCAACGGCGCTTCAGAAGAATACACAGCCTGTACAGAAAATCACTATCGTGCCGAGGACTATGGGAGCGCTGGGCTATACGATGCAGATGCCGGACGAAGAAGAGAAGTATTTAAACAGCCGAGACGAGCTGCTTGATCAGATAACGGTATTTCTTGCCGGACGCGCGGCGGAGGAGCTTGTGTTCAATACCATGACAACCGGCGCTTCAAACGATATTGAGCGCGCAACGGATCTTGCAAGAAAGATGATAACAATGTTCGGTATGAGCGAGAAGTTTGGTCTTGTAGGTCTTGAGAGCATTGAAAACAAGTATCTTGACGGCAGAAGCGTGGCGAACTGCTCAGAGGAAACAAAAACGGAGATCGACCGTGAGATCGTTAAGATCATGAAGGAACGCTATGAAATAGCAAAGAGCTTGCTGCGGGATAACCGTGACGCGCTTGATGAGATCGCAGAGTTCCTTATAGATAAGGAAACGATCACCGGCGACGAGTTCATGGAGATCTTCAATAATGTAAGAGAGAGAAGAGCGCTGATTGCCGAAGCTGAAACTGAAATGGCGACGGAAACAGAAGAATAATAAAGAGAAATACCGCTGCTTGTGCAAGCAGCGGTATTTTTTTGCATATGTATTAATGTAGCGTAGAAATGGGGGAATCAATATGAAAAAACTGATACTATCAATCATTGCCGTAATATTTATAACGGTAATTATCCCACTCGCAATAGTGGAGCTTGTGCCGCCGCATAATAATGCAGCGTCGACCGAGCCGCAACAATCCCGCAGCAGCGATTTTGCTGCTGCGGAATTACAGTTGCGTGGTTGTTAAAGTTCCTGTTTCATCCCAGACTCCATCGCCGGGAATATCGGATTCATACCGGCTGTTGAATCCCATGCAAACAGCTTAACCCTGCTGTTTCCTATAGCATTATCAAATGCTATTTCCCCGGTTTTACTATCACCTGACACAATATTTGAATACGTATCTCCGATCTTAACTGCTTTAAGTATACGACCATCATATAGCGCGCCTATAACCGTAAGATTTTCAATCGCTGTGCTTGTCGTAATGCTGTAGCTTACAGTTCTACTCGTTACCTTGGTGATTTTAAATTCACTCGCCGGAGTCGGTGTCGGGCTCGGACTCGGTGTCGGATCCGGCTCAACATACGGCACATACGTTATAACATTGACATTCTTGATTTTGGAAACCTTGCTGTTTATGGTATCAAAGAACTCAATACCGGTAATCGCTATATCGTCAAGATAAGCAAGATTCTTTCCTTCAAGAAGCGTTGCGCCTGACGCATCTGTGATTTTATACGAAATAGTTTTAGCTTCGGTATCTATATCAAGTCTTGTGTGTATATAGTTGTCAAATGCGCTTGATATGCTTCCATAGGTCGTCTTATCCTCATTTACAGTATAGCTCGATGAGTCTACCTGACCCTCAACCCATGCGACACCGGTTTTATCATATCCGTTCTTATTTGACGAACCCGGACGCTTTGACGCGTCAACGAGGGCAATTCTTGCTCTTGTGCCATCCGCAATATTCGAATCAAATTCAACAGAATAGGTTGTTTCATCCTTTACGATTGAGCTTATATCGGCTATCGAGAGTGCGCAGGCATTATTCGCATTCGACGCGTTTGTGAATGTGATTTCATTTTCTGAGCCTGAGGCCTGCGAAACAGTTATTCTGCTGTTTTCCTTAAAGTCCGTAACAGCGTGATCAACGGGAGTAGGCGGCGCTACGTACTTGCCAAGCTCCTTCTTTGTATATGAGAGAGCTTCAATCATAGGAGCCGCTGATATTGTGCCCTCGCCGTTCTTTGTGGTTGATATTCTGATCTGCTCAAGACTCAGACCGTTAAGGTCAAACGAAGTTGTGTACTGAGCCTCTATGCCGTCCTCCCATTGATTAGAGGTACCGTAAACGGTTGCGTTTGCTGTGCTGTTGTCATAATCAAATTCGATATTTAAGACCCAACGCTTTGCACTTCCCTGAACAGATCCTATTTTGTCTATAACCGGATTCCATGTTGATGAGAATGATGCCGGGTCATTTGCGCCTATCTTAGTTGTAAGAGCGGCAGCAGATGTTGCATACGGCTGTGTGAAGGTAAGAATATTTCTTCCGTCCTCGCCGAGAAGCTCTATGTTTAATGAATATTCATGACCGTCCCAGTTCCAGTTCTCTCCATCAATTCTTTGTCCGCCTGTGGTGATATGGCAGTTAAGGATCGCATGACCGTCTGTAAGCTTTGTTATATTTCTGTGCATTTCTCCGCCTGTGGATGCCTTAGTCTGCGTAAGCGTGCCGCTTATTGCAGTAGCGTTTGAAAGCACGGTTTCTTTATCTGTATTTGTTGTTACAAATACATCATCGCCTGTAATGTCCTCTGAAACCATAGAAACTACATATACAGTACATTCAGCAGTGGCGCCGCTGTCGGTTGATTTTGCGGTAATAGTCGCCTTTCCTAATGAAACGCCGTAAACATTGCCCTCGCTGTCAACTGTTGCTACATTCTTATCTGATGATGACCAGATAACATCCTGAACCGACGCATTTGCCGGAGCAACCGATGCTGTAAGCTTCTTGGAGTAGTCTAATCCGACGCTCATTGAGTCAGTGGATATCTTAACGCCCGTAACAGGTGTTGACCATACGGTAACCTCGCAGGTCGCGGTATATCCGCCGTCCTTTGCAATTGCCGTAATCGTTGCTGTGCCGTTGCTTACGCCTGTTATTGTACCGCCTGTAACTGTTGCAACCGCCGGGTTTGATGAGGTCCATGTTATACCCTTTTTGGAAGCATTTGCCGGCTCAACCGATGCCGTTATCGATACCGACTTTGTCTTTTCAACACTTACGCTTTTATCTGAAATAGATATACCGGTTACCGGAACCTTTTCGCCTGATCCGTATGTTACACTTGTAAAGAGTGTAGCCGGAGCGAGGTAGTTCATTGTTTTGCCGCTTGAATCCTTTGCAAGAGCTGCTGAACCGATATAGTAGCTCGTATGCGGCGGCTGGTTGTATGCTACGTTCTGCCATGCTATGCCGCAGCGGTACTGCGCGTCATGCATGAGAGTTGTAAGTCTGTAATCTGTCGGGAGCGTTGATGTGAAGATTCTGAGATACGGACTTTCATTCTGTCCCTTGCCGCCTGCAAGAATGATCTCTTCACGCCAGTCGCCCCAGATGTCTGCCGTAAGCGTAGGCGTGTGCTTTGTTGAGTTGTTTGATGCGCCTGAAATGTATCCGTTTCCGTCATCGTAGAAACGTGTTGTATATCCTGTTGACGCGTCAAACTTTGCAAGCTGGTTATCGTCAAGCAGCTCACGACCGAGATCGCCGTCCCAATATACCGTAAAGTTTGTCATACTTCTCGAGCTTGTTGCAGGGTGTGGGATCTCATTGCCGGATGAATCCTTAAGATCTTTACCGGTAAGATCGTGTACCCCGGTATGGGATGCGCACCATGCAAGAGCAAGCGCATTTGGATTCTTCAACGCATAAGCGTCGTCAATGTTATCCATAACACCGCGGCCGTTATCGGAGGATGATGTCTTCTTCTCGAAAAGTTCCACATAGTTCTTGTCGCCCGCCACTCTGAAGCTGTCCGAACGTGTTTTGAAATCATCCTCCTTAACGCTGAATAATTCCTGTTTACCATCGTTGTTAAAATCGCTCAGGTGCATCGCGTCGCCGTGACCGAGGTTTGAGTCGCCAAGGATAGTCTTGCCGTCATGATCAAGAGATGCCGAGCCGTAAACGATCTCGTCATAGCCGTCGTTATCAATATCACCTATTGAAAGGTTGTGGTTACCGTCGCTGTAAAGCCCGCTGTTGCCGCTGTTATATTCCCACTGCTGTGTCAGTGACTCGCCGTCCCATGAGTATGCTCTTATAACGGCTCTTGCGTAATAGCCGCGGCACTCAATGAGACTTGGATGAACGCCGTCAAGGTATGCAACTCCCGCAAGATAACGGTATGCTCTGTTGTATATTGAGTCGCCCCAGTAGCCGGAGTTGTTAAACGGAATCGCGTCAGTTGTGCAGAGCGCTGCTCCCGTCTCGCCGTCAAATATTGTATAGTATTCCGGCCCGAGGTTCTTACCCTTTGGCTTTCCGCTTGTGCCCACATTTGAGGCTGTGTTATCTGCTTTTCTGATCTCGTCTGTATCTCCGACCTCAGTTACATAATGACCTGTGCCGTCAATTGAACCGGGGGCGGTGAGAGATACAATCTCAGATTTGCCATCGCCGTCAAAGTCATAGACCATAAACTGCGTATAGTGCGGACCTGCGGTGATGTTCTGACCAAGATCAATTCTCCACATATATCCGCCGTTATTCGGGTCTATTTCATAGCCGTCAAGATATACGCGGCCTGTAAAGTCGGAGCCTGCGGAGTCCTTTGAATCCTCAGGGTTCCATTTGAGGACGATCTCGTAATCGCCGTCACCATCAAGGTCACCCACTGAGGCGTCATTCTGTCCGCCTTCGGTATGTGAAGCATCGGTATAATAATATGAAGTCTTTCCGTCGCCCATTCTTGGAACCGGATTTGGACGAACAACCGGAACGTCTATGTATGAGAACGCGTTTGGAAGACTCGTTCCGCCTGCTACAAGGCTGCCTCTCGCCTGACGGAATGTGCCTGAGGGTTGAGTTGGCTCAACCGCCGCAAGCTCAGCCGCGCTGGTGCCTGCCGGAACTACCTTATAGTAGTTTGACGCAGTGCCGCTCTTATCGGTATAGTTCGTTGCATCATGAACACCTGTTGTATAGATTTTTGAGTAGGTTCCGTTTTCCGATGTTGATCTGTAAATTTCAAAAGCCTGGTTCGTAAGGCTTTCTGTGCCCAACAAACGCCAGCTCAGATATACGCCGCTGCCAACCTTATTATAGCCGTTATCCGAAACAACGGTTGCAAAAAGACCACGGCTCAGATCCTCCATCTGACGTGCTGTTTCATGGAACTGGGGAGTGCCTGAGGTGTTTGCGGTCCAGTCCTCAATTCCGGCAGCGCTCGCCGTAAGCGGAGCCGTCCCTACAGCCGTAAATACGGATGACAGAACAGCCGCGCTAAGCGCCGCGCTGATAATTTTTCTTTTCATAAATTCTCTCCTTTCAGTAAATATAAAATTTCTAATTTATATTTTATAACAAAAAACAGATAATTTCAAGAGTTAAAACAGTAAATTTGCATAAAAAATAAATTTTTCTGCAAATATTTTTTCATCTTTTGTGTTTTCTATTGCAAAAAATATGATATTGTGATAAAATAAACAAGTATATTTTGTACTATAATATATTTTTAAAATAAAAGGTGAACAATCCGCTTGCGGATTGTAGCATAGCAAAACGCAGTTTTGCGTAGCGTAGAGAGGGGATATGAAAGCCTATGAGTTCTATTATTTTTATAGCTGTTTTTACCGCATTATTAGGCGGGGCTCTGTGGAAGCTGTATCTGCAGGATGCCGTGAAAAACACAGTAAAACAGCCGGAAAATAAAATATTTATTATAGCAGCGCTGGCAGCGGGTTTGATAGCTCATATAATATGCGCTGTAGCCTATAAGGGACATTCTACGGATATGGGCTGCTTCAGCGGCTGGTCGGACAGGATATATAAAGATGGATTTGCGGCATTTTATGCCTCTGACGGTTTCCATGACTATCCGCCTGGCTACGTTTATATAATGTGGGTTTTAGGCGCGTTTAAGCATATATTTAAGCTTCAGGACGGCGCGTCGTTATGGCTTCTTCTTAAAACTCCGGCGATCATAGCTGATCTCGTCATGGGCTGGCTTGTATATAAAATTGCACTCAAGAAATTTAATTGTGATGTGGCTTCTGTATTTGCGGCTATTGTTGTACTCAATCCCGCATTGATTGTTGACAGCGCATCATGGGGACAGATAGACAGTATTCTTGCGCTGTTCTGTGTTCTTGCCGTTTACTTTACGGCAGAGCGGAAATTTATCCCTGCGTATTTTGCGTTTGCGGCAGGAGTCCTCATTAAGCCTCAGGCGGCATTCTTCGCGCCGGTGATCATTTTCGGACTTATAGACGAGTTGTTTATTAAGGAGAAATTCTCGTTTGATCGGCTTCTTAAGCAAGTCGGCTGGGCGGCGGCTGCGGTTGCGGCTATGTTTATACTGTTCATGCCATTCGGCGATACTCCGATTAATGGTATACGGCTGATACTTGATCAGTATATAAAAACGCTTGGAGAATACCCTTACATGACCATAAATGCTTTTAATATATACGCCGCAGCCGGAAACAACTGGGAGAAGCTTAACGGCATGGCAAGCTGGTTCGGTTACGGAATGATGATTATGGTTGTTCTGTACGCTGCATATGTATTCTTTAAGAGCAAGAACCCGTCAAGGCATTATATAGCCGCGTTTATAATATCCTTCGGTATATATATTTTCGGAGTAAAGATGCATGAGCGTTACGCGTTCCCGGGAATATTCATGCTTGTGTTCGCGCTTATAACCATGCCGACGCTTAAGAATTTCATGATGTACGGACTTTTCTCGGTCATATCCTTCTTCCAGTTTGCATGGGTGTTGTTTATATATAATCAGGATATAAATAAATACTACAGAACAGTAACAGTAATAAACACGTCACTTATCACGATTGCAATATTTGTGATGAGCGTATGCTTCATCCAGAAGGAATACGTCGGATACAGAGAAGAGCATGAGCCGCTTTCAAAAACAATTGTATCAAAAACAACTGTATCAAAAGGGAGGACTAGCTAATGGCAAATAAAAAGCGTAATGCCGCATCGAAAAAGCAAAGCGGCCATAAATTTGTAACAAGCGCGCCTAAGCTGAAGCTGAGCAAATGGGATTTTATTATAATGGCCGTAATCGTAATTATTTACGGCTTGATAGCATTGTACAACCTCGGAGACAAGTTTGCGCCTCAGACTGAGGTTGAGCTGTCCTCGGAAGAGATAACGGCCGATCTCGGTGAAATGAAGAATATTTCCAAGACCTCAATTTATCTGGGAGCAAGACACCTTGATGATTCAAGAGCAATAGATATTAAATTCTATGATGATAACAACCGTGAGGTGTCATCATCAAGGGTTTCATCAGGCTCTGTTTTCTGCTGGAATGTGACAAATACAAATGTAAACGCAAGATATGTGTCATTTTCGACACAGAATGTCAGATCGCAAACCGACCCGACAGACAATATATATGTAAAAGAAATATGCCTGATCGATTCTGACGGAAATAAGATAGAACCGGTGAATGCTGATGATAAAAGTATAGCTCATCTTTTTGACGAGCAGGATTGCTATTCTGCAACAAAGAACTTCATGACCGGAACATATTTTGATGAAATATATCACGGACGAACCGCATATGAATTCATCAATCATATGACCGTATATGAATGGACGCATCCGCCGCTTGGTAAGGTCCTTATCGGATTTGGTATTCTCGCATACGGAATGGTGCCGTTCGGATGGCGAATTGTGGGAACACTGTTCGGAATATTCATGGTTCCTTTAATATACCTGTTCGCAAAGCGTATGCTGAAGCATACGTGGCTGGCGGCTGTTATTTGCCTGCTGTTCACGTTTGACTTTATGCATTTCACACAGTCGAGAATTTCTACAATTGACGTGTATGTAACATTCTTTATAATGCTCATGTATTATTTCATGTATAAGTATTATAAAATGAGCTTTTATGATACGCCATTGTGGAAAACACTTGTCCCGCTCGGACTTTCGGGAATATTCTTCGGCTTCTCGGTAGCGAGCAAATGGACTGGTCTTTACGGCGGAGCCGGACTTGCTCTGATATTTTTCTACACAGTATATGAAAGATGCAGAGAGTATTCATATGCTGCAAAGAATCCAAACGGTGAAACCTCAGGTATATCACATAAGTATGTGATAAAGAATTTTGAAAAATATCTGTTTATAACACTCGGCTTCTGCGTAATTATGTTCATCGTAGTTCCTATGTGTATATACGCGTTATCATATATACCATATCTTAAAACTCCGAGCGGACACGGACTTGTTGCAACGATAAGGGATAATGCAAAATCAATGTATACCTATCACAGTAAGACCGTTGCGGCATCGACTCACCCGTATTCGTCGCATTGGTTTGAGTGGCCGATAATGTACCGTCCGTTATGGTACTTCTCAAATACAACAGCAGACGGACTGAGACAGGGAATAAGCGCATTCGGAAACCCGGCTGTGTGGTGGCTCGGAATAGGCGCGCTCGGATATATAACGGCGCTTGCTATCATAATTCCGCTTAAAAAGCGCAAGTATTACTTTATGAACAAATACATCTTTGCCGGTATATACGCGCTTGTGTTTGTGCTTATCTGCACGATCGGCTACACTGCCGGCAAGGCTGATCCGGAAAAGCTGGTAAGACTTTTCCCGTGTCTTGTATTCTATTCATCGGTAATGGTGGGAATGTTTTTAATAGTGCTGCTGTTTGATGAATACATCAAGCAGACCTCAAACAAAACAGCGCTGTTTATATTAATAGGATATTTCTCGGGACTGCTCCCATGGACGCTCGTAGTAAGAACGACATATATTTATCACTATTTCCCGTGTGTGCCGTTCGTTGTGCTGATGCTCGGATACTCGATCAAGACCTTCTATGACAACACAAGGAGTAAGAAGGCGGTAATAATTGCGTCGGCCATATACGCTGCCGCGGCAATAGGGCTGTTTATAATGTTCTATCCTGTTCTTTGCGGTCATCCGATAACAAAAGAATACGGCGTTGAGTGGTTAAAATGGTTCAGATCATGGGTATTGATTCCTTAAGAAGAGAGGATTTGACGTAAAATGAGAATAATAAACAGTGAAGAAATAACAAGCGCTGTAAGGGATATGTGCATACAAGCGACATGTCACCTTAACAAGGATATAAGAGAAGCGTTTACTAAGGGCATGGAAACCGAAAAATCAGACGTGGCAAAAGGCGTGTTCCGTGACCTGCTCCGCAATGCTGATATAGCCGACGAGAAGGAGGTCCCTATCTGCCAGGATACAGGAATGGCTGTTTTCTTCATTGAGGTAGGCAAGGACGTATTTGTTGAAGGCGATACGATCACCGACGCGATAAACAAAGGCGTTTCAAAGGGCTACACCGAGGGCTATCTGAGAAAATCGGTTGTAAAGGATCCGTTAAACCGCGTCAATACAAAGGACAATACACCGGCTGTAATATATTATGACTATGTTCCCGGCGATAAAATTAAAATAATCTTTGCCCCTAAGGGATTCGGAAGTGAAAACAAGGGCGGTCTTAAAATGCTCAATCCGTCAGATGGCGTAGAGGGCGTTGTAGACTTTGTTGTTGATGTTGTGCGTCATGCGGGGGCAAACCCCTGTCCGCCGATCGTTGTAGGCGTAGGAATAGGCGGAACAATGGATAAGGCTGCGGTTCTTTCAAAAAAGGCGCTGACAAGAGATATAACGGAAAGAAATCCGGATCCGTATTATGTCGGGCTTGAAGAGCTGATTCTTGCAAAGATAAATAAGCTTGGTATCGGTCCGGCAGGTCTTGGCGGCGTAACAACGGCCATGGCGGTAAATATTGAAACGTACCCGACGCATATCGCCGGACTTCCGGTTGCCGTTAATATCAACTGTCATGCAGCGCGCCATGCGGTGAAGGTGTTATAATGGCGTGCGGAGAAAGGCTGCGGATGTTCCGCAAAAGTACGCGGCTTACAATAGCTGAGGCAGCGGATGTGATTGATATATCGGAAAGCTCGCTGGCTCTGTATGAGCGGAACGAAAAGCGTATTCCCATATCGGTTTTTATCAAGCTGTCATGTCTGTACGGGTTTGATGTATTTGATATTATGCATGTATATGAACCGACAGATTTCGACGAGGATATTCCCGCATATAACCTTATAGCCGCGCATTGCAGACACCTTATAGCCTGCCGTATAAAGAGCGATACTGCATTCGGGAATACAGATGTACCCGAAGCGTATTATAATGAATGCTACAGACAGCTCATACACGAATATGCGTCAAACCCGGAATATTGCGAAGAATTTCCGGGGCTTGACGAGACCGCGCTTCCGGATAAATATTTCGGATAATTTGAAAAAAGTATTGACAAACGGGCGCGGTTGGTGTATTATATATTATAATTTAATGAAAATAAACCGTTGAGGCAGAAAAAAGGCAGAGCAGGTCTTTCCGAGCGAGTGGATTATGGTGTGAGTTCCACAAAGGCTCTCTGAGTAATATGGGCTGCTAAGGGCAGTGTTAAATGCACTGACGCAGGACTCGCGTAAGAAGTCGGGAGTATAGAGGTACTCTGCTAAGCGCACAGATCATTCTGTGAAACAAGGTGGCACCGCGGATATTATATTCGTCCTTGACAGATATTATAATTCTGTCAAGGACGTTTTTTAGTTAATTGGAAAGGAGATAATCATATGAATTATTCACCGGGATTTGAAACAGTAAAGGAGCTTGCGGATACGGGCAAATACGATATTGTGCCGGTAAGCTGTGAAATGCTTTCGGATATCTGTACGCCGATCGAGGCTTTGCGGATACTTAAAAACGTATCAAACCACTGCTATATACTCGAATCTGTTGCAGGTAATGAAAAATGGGGACGTTATACATTTTTAGGCTTTGATCCTAAGCTTGAAATCACTTGCGCGGATGGAAAAATGAAGGTCGGTGAGCTGAGTATTAAAACAGACAATCCCACAAAGCAGATAAGAGAAATTCTATCAGGATATAGAAGTCCGAAATTTGATTATCTCCCGTCATTTACCGGAGGACTTGTGGGATATTTCTCATATGACTATCTCGGCTACAGTGAGCCGGCGGTACGGATGAACGTGAATGATACGGAAAATTTTAAGGATGTTGACCTGATGCTTTTCGATAAGGTTATAGCCTTTGATAATTACCGTCAGAAAATAATACTTATTGTAAATATGAGCCTTGATGAGCCGGAGTCAAGCTATAACAAAGCGATATTTGAGCTTAATAAGCTGAAGGAATTACTGATACGCGGCGAAAAAAAGACAGGACTTAACGGACATCTTACAGGAGATGTCACGGCGCTTTTCTCGAAAGAAAAGTTCTGCTCCATGGTTGAAAAGGCAAAGCATTATATAAAGGAAGGCGATATTTTCCAGATAGTTTTGTCAAACCGTCTCGCGGCGCCGTTTGAGGGAAGCTTATTTGACACTTACAGAATGCTTAGGGTAATAAATCCGTCTCCGTATATGTTCTATTTCTCCGGAACAGATGTTGAAGTGGCGGGAGCGTCACCGGAAACGCTTGTAAAGCTGGAGGACGGCGTGCTCCACACATTCCCGCTGGCGGGAACAAGACCGAGAGGAAAAACCGAAGCTGAGGATAAAGCCCTTGAAAAGGAATTACTTGCAGACGAGAAAGAGCTTGCGGAGCATAATATGCTAGTTGACTTGGGCAGAAATGATTTAGGCAGAATAAGTAAATTCGGCACGGTGGAGGTTGAAAAGCTTCACAGCATAGAAAGGTATTCCCATGTAATGCACATCGGCTCTACCGTAAGAGGCGAAATTAAGGACGAATTTGACGCGCTTGACGCTGTAAGCGCCGTTCTTCCGGCCGGAACACTTTCCGGCGCGCCGAAAATACGCGCATGTCAGCTAATCGGAGAGCTTGAAGATAATAAGAGAGGAATTTACGGCGGCGCGATAGGATATATAGATTTTACCGGAAATCTTGATACATGTATCGCAATACGTATTGCATATAAGAAAAACGGCAAGGTGTTCGTAAGATCAGGCGCCGGTATTGTTTACGATTCCGTTCCGGAAAAGGAATATCAGGAATGCATCAATAAAGCTGCTGCGGTCATAAATGCGCTCAAATCTGCGGAGGAGATGGAATTATGATACTTTTAATAGACAACTACGACAGCTTTTCATATAACCTGTATCAGTTTGTCGGGGAAATAAATCCCGATATCAGGGTTATACGAAACGATGAATTAACAATAGATGAGATCAAGGCTTTAAAGCCGGACCGGATCATTCTTTCACCGGGTCCGGGGCGGCCTGAAAATGCGGGAGTTATTGTTGAATTGGCGCAAACACTTGCAAAAGAGATCCCGACGCTTGGGGTATGCCTCGGGCATCAGGCAATATGCATGGCATACGGAGCAACCGTAACATATGCAAAGGAGCTTATGCACGGAAAACAGTCTGAAATCAAGGCGGATATAACAAGCCTTCTCTTTAAAGAATGTCCCGAAAAAATGAAGGTTGCACGGTATCACTCTTTAGCCGCAGAGGGAAGTACAATTCCAGACTGTCTTGAAATAACAGCAGTGACCGACGACGGCGAGGTTATGGCGGTTCAGCATAAGGAATATCCGATATACGGCGTGCAGTTTCATCCTGAATCCATCATGACGCCGCAAGGAAAGAAGATGCTTAGAAACTTTATTGGAGGTAGTGATAATGATTAAGGAAACTATTGTAAAAATCGTAAACAAACAGGATCTGACTTATGATGAGGCATACACCGTTATGAATGAGATCATGAGCGGTGAAACGACCGCAACGCAGAACGCGGCATTTCTTGCGGCACTTTCGACAAAGAGCGCGAGAGCTGAAACAACCAATGAAATTGCGGGCTGTGCTGCGGCAATGCGCGATCATGCGACAAAGGTGAAAACCGATATGGAGGTTTTTGAGATTGTCGGAACAGGCGGCGACGGCGCGAACAGCTTTAATATATCCACAACATCAGCGCTCGTTGCGGCAGCAGGCGGCATGAAGGTAGCAAAGCACGGAAACCGTGCTGCATCATCTAAATGCGGAACGGCTGATTGTCTTGAAGCTCTGGGCGTAAATATCGCGCAGGAGCCTGAAAAATGTGTTGAGCTTTTAAAGGAAGTAGGCATGTGCTTCTTCTTCGCTCAGAAATATCACAGCTCTATGAAATATGTGGGTGCTATCCGCAAGGAGCTTGGCTTCCGTACCGTGTTTAATATTCTCGGACCGCTCACAAATCCGGCAACACCGTCATTACAGCTTCTCGGAGTATATGACGAGTATCTTGTAGAGCCGCTTGCACAGGTTCTTATAAATCTCGGCGTGAAGCGCGGCATGGTTGTGTACGGTAAGGATAAACTTGATGAGATCTCTATGAGCGCGCCTACCAAGGTTTGCGAGTTCAAGGATGGCTGGTATAAAACATATACAATAGCGCCAGAGGATTTCGGTCTTGAACGCTGCACAAAAGAGGATTTAGTCGGCGGAACACCGGAAGAAAATGCTGAGATCACACGCGCAATCCTGAACGGAGAAAAAGGTCCGAAGCGCAATGCGGTGCTTATGAACGCAGGCGCGGCTCTGTATATCGGCGGCAAGGCAGAATCAATGCAGGACGGCATAAAGCTTGCAGGTGAAATTATTGATTCCGGCAAAGCGCTTGAAACCTTAGAAAAATTTATTGAACTTTCAAACAAGTGAGGGATAGAGCATGACAATACTTGACGAACTGGCGGAATCAGCAAGAAAGCGTGTGGAGGAAGCGAAAAAGCACTGTTCCGCGGAGGAAATAAAAGATAAGGCATTAAATATGCCAAAGGGAAGCTTTGAATTTGAAAAGGCTCTTAAAAAATCCGATATCACATTTATATGTGAATGCAAAAAGGCATCGCCTTCAAAGGGGCTGATCGCGCCTGATTTTCCGTATCTGCAAATCGCAAAGGAGTATGAAGCGGCAGGCGCAGACTGTATTTCGGTTTTAACGGAACCGACACGATTTTTAGGCAGTGACGAATATCTTAAGGAAATTGCGACTTCTGTTTCTATACCGTGTATCAGGAAAGACTTCACGGTTGATGAATATATGATTTATGAAGCAAAGCTTCTGGGCGCAAAGGCGGTATTACTTATCTGTTCAATTCTTTCGGAAGAGCAGATAAAGGATTATATAGAAATATGTGACACGCTCGGTTTATCCGCGCTTGTTGAGGCTCATAATGAGGATGAGATTAAAATGGCGATACGCGCCGGCGCGAGAATAATAGGAGTGAATAATCGCAACTTAAAGGACTTCTCTGTTGATACAAAAAACAGTGCGCGTATGCGAGAGCTTGTGCCGGAGGATATTATATTTGTTTCGGAAAGCGGCGTACAATCAGCCGAAGATGTCAGAGAGCTGAGAACTATAGGTGCGGATGCAGTATTGATAGGCGAAACGCTTATGCGAGCAGAGGATAAGAAAGCAAAACTCAACGAGTTACGAGGCACGCTATGACAAAAATAAAATTATGCGGCTTAAGACGGAGCTGCGATGTAGATTATGTAAATAAGCTTCTGCCTGATTTTATAGGGTTTGTATTCGCTCCGAAAAGCAGCAGATATGTAACCTTTGATGAGGCGCAAGCACTCAGGGAAAAGCTTGATAATCGCATTATTCCGGTAGGCGTGTTTGTAAATGAAGCGCCGGAAAACATAAAATATCTTGTTAACAGCAATATTATCGGAGCAGTTCAGCTTCACGGAAGCGAGGACAACGAATATATAAAGAAGCTGCGTGATGATGTGCACTGTCCGATTATACAGGCTTTTAAAATTGAAAGCGAGAAGGACATCAAAAAAGCTGAGGAGTCCGACGCAGATTACATCATGCTTGATTCGGGCGGCGGAACGGGAGAAACATTTAATCATTCATTGATTAGCGATATAAAAAGAGATTTCTTTCTTGCGGGCGGACTTGGCAGCAGAAATGTTCGTGAAGCAATATCACTATGCAGACCCTATGCGGTAGACGCAAGCTCGTCACTTGAAACAGACGGATTTAAAGATGAACATAAAATGACAGATTTTGTGCAGGCCGTTAGGAATGTGAACAACCCGCTTGCGTAGCGTAGAAAAGGAGGATTAAAATGACTAATTCAAAAGGAAGGTTCGGAATACACGGCGGTCAGTATATTCCAGAAACCTTGATGAACGCTATAATTGAGCTTGAAGAAGCTTATGAGCATTATAAAAATGATGATGAATTTAACCGCGAACTTACAGAGCTCTTTAATGAATATGCAGGCAGACCGTCAAGGCTGTATTATGCAGAAAAAATGACAAAGGATCTTGGCGGCGCTAAAATATACCTTAAGCGTGAGGATTTGAACCATACCGGTTCTCACAAAATTAATAATGTTTTAGGTCAGGCGCTGCTTGCAAAGAAAATGGGTAAAACAAGACTGATTGCTGAGACCGGCGCGGGTCAGCACGGTGTTGCGACAGCTACAGCGGCGGCACTGATGAACATGGAATGCGTCGTGTTCATGGGCGAGGAGGACACGAAGCGTCAGGCACTCAATGTTTACAGAATGCGGCTCTTAGGCGCAGAGGTCGTTCCGGTAACAAGCGGCACAGCAACGCTTAAAGATGCCGTATCGGAAGCCATGCGTGAATGGACAAAGCGTATATCCGACACGCATTATTGTCTCGGATCGGTTATGGGACCGCATCCGTTCCCAACGATCGTGCGTGATTTTCAGTCGGTAATATCGCGCGAGACTAAAGCTCAGATCATGGAAAAGGAAGGCAGACTTCCCGACGCGGTAATTGCCTGCGTCGGCGGCGGTTCAAACGCGATCGGCAGCTTCTATAACTTTATTGAGGATAAGGAAGTAAAGCTTATCGGCTGCGAAGCGGCAGGCAGAGGCATTGACACATTTGAAACGGCAGCTACGGTAAACACCGGAAGATTGGGAATATTCCACGGAATGAAATCGTATTTCTGTCAGGATGAATACGGTCAGATTGCGCCTGTTTACTCCATATCGGCAGGACTTGACTATCCGGGAGTAGGACCCGAGCACGCAAATCTTCATGACATGGGCAGAGCAGAATATGTGCCTGTCACAGATGAAGAGGCGGTTTGCGCGTTTGAATATCTTTCAAAGGTTGAGGGAATAATCCCGGCAATAGAATCAGCTCATGCCGTAGCGTACGCAATGAAGCTTGCGCCGACAATGGATAAGGATAAAATAATTGTTATAACGATTTCAGGACGCGGCGATAAGGACTGCGCCCAGATAGCAAGATACAGAGGGGAGAATATTTATGAGTAAAATAAAATCTGCATTTGAAAACGGAAAAGCGTTTATTCCGTTTATAACCTGCGGCGATCCCGATCTTGAAACGACTGAAAAAATTGTATGCGCCGCAGCGGAAAACGGCGCGGATCTCATAGAACTCGGTATTCCGTTTTCTGATCCGACAGCGGAGGGACCGGTTATACAGGGCGCTAATATAAGAGCTTTGGCAGGCGGTGTTACGACCGATAAAATTTTCGATATGGTAAAAAGACTCCGCAAAAGTGTTACTATTCCGATGGTGTTTATGACATATGCGAACGTGGTATTTTCATACGGCGCGGAAAAGTTTATTTCAATTTGTAATGAAATAGGTATTGACGGTCTTATCCTGCCCGATCTGCCGTTTGAGGAAAAAGAGGAATTTTTGCCGCTGTGCAAAAAATATGATGTTGATCTGATCTCGCTCGTTGCTCCGACCTCAGCTGACAGAATATCAATGATAGCAAAGGAAGCGAGCGGATTTATCTATATCGTTTCAAGTCTTGGCGTAACAGGAACGAGAAGCGAAATAACAACCGACCTTGATTCCATAATCGAGGTTGTCCGCAAGAACACAGATGTTCCGTGCGCGATAGGCTTTGGAATATCAACGCCCGAGCAGGCGGCAAGGATGGCGGCTGTATCTGACGGTGCGATAGTAGGCTCGGCAATCATAAAAATTATTGAAGAATATGGCAAGGATGCAGCAAAGCCTGTAGGAGAATACATAAATTCTATGAAACAGGCTATAAAATAAACAATAAAATAAATCCGCTTTCCGTTGGATTGGCAAAATTCATAAAAGATAAAAAAATATTTATGCGAATTTTACAAAATTGCATAAACCCCCTTTATTTTTCTTTTCTTTTATAGTACAATGAAATTTGTAGTATAGTAACATGGTGGATATTGATGATATGTGGGTGTTTCACATATCCACTGTAATTTAAAGTAAAACGGAAGGACGGGTTTATTTTTATGAATTTAGCTCAAACTCAAACCGTGACGATTATCGCGCTTGCAATTTTTGCACTTGCAATGGTGTGTATAGGCGTGTTTTCGTCACTCAAAACAAAAACTATTGACGGTTTTCTTTTAGGAAACAGAGGCATCGGCCCGTGGATATCGGCTTTTGCCTACGGAACCTCTTATTTTTCAGCAGTTGTATTTGTAGGCTATGCGGGTAATCATGGCTGGAACATCGGTATAGGCTCAATGTGGATCGGTATAGGTAACGCTGTATTGGGATGTCTTATCGCATGGCTGCTTTTAGCAAGGCGAACAAGAACCATGACACATACCTTAAGCGCAAAGACAATGCCGGAGTTTTTCGCTGCAAGATACAGCTCAAAGGCTATGAAGATTTTTGCGGCAATCGTAATATTTGTATTCCTCGTACCGTACAGCGCTGCGGTATATAATGGTCTCGGCAATATGTTCAAGGCTATATTCCCGAATGTAGGCGTAAACACATGGATGCTTGTTATAGCGGTTCTCACCGGAATTTATCTTATACTCGGCGGATATGTTGCAACAGCGTACACCGATTTTATACAGGGTATCATCATGATTCTCGGTGTGTTTGCAATGGTAATCGCACTTGTTAAAACAGACGCGGTTGGCGGCTTCACGCAGTTCTGGGGCAGACTTGCAGAGCTTCCTAAAGACCACCCGCATGGTGTTGACGGCGCGCAGCTCACAAGCATCTTCGGCGGTGTCAGATTCAAGGATCTCTGTTATAACATCATGCTCACATCATTCGGTACATGGGGCTTACCGCAGATGGTTCAGAAATATTATGCTATAAAGGACACAAAATCAATCAAGCAGGCGACTGTAATATCAACTGTATTCGCGCTTATCATCGGCTGCGGCGCATATTTTGTAGGCTCGCTCTCGCGTCTTGTACTTAACAACACATTACCATTACCAGAGGGTGTTACGGCTGCTTCCGCTACACCTGCTCAGATTACTGCTGCTGTTGACAACGTAATTCCGAATACGCTCTTAAGGGCGTTCGGCGACGCGAATATGTTCACAACAATAATTCTTGCGGTACTGTTGATACTTCTTCTGAGTGCATCAATGTCAACGCTTTCATCAATAGTTCTTTCATCGTCATCGGCAATCAGCGTTGACCTTATCCCTGAAGTAAAGAAGAATGCAAAGCCTGAAAATCAGGTTATCACAACAAGAGTACTCTGTCTTATATTTGTAGGACTTTCATATGTGTTTGCAACAATGAAGATCTCAATAATCGTAAATATTATGTCATTCAGCTGGGGTATCGTAGCAGGAACGTTTATCGGTCCGTACATTTGGGGTATCTACTCAAAGAAAGTAACAAAGGTCGGCGCATGGGCAGGTATGATAGCAGGCTTCTGCACTGTTGCAATACCGACAATTATACTTGCAATCAATAACGGTGGATCACTTCTGAAAGAGGCGATCCCGGCTGCGGCGAAGTTTGCGCCGCAGATGGGTGTTAGCGCAATGGCGGTATCACTCATAGTTGTGCCGATCGTATCAGCATTCACAAAGAAATATGATGATAAATTCCTTAAATCAGTATTTGCTGTTAAGGAAGAGAAGTAATTAACTGCACAAATCAGAAGGAGAATTTTCAAAATGCCCATTATAGATTTACTGGACAGAAACGCAGAATTATACGGCGATGAAACAGCATTGGTTGAAATCAGCCCGCAGATTATGGAGCATTCGCGCAGAACATGGAAGGAGTATGCGCTGATTGAGGCAGACCCGATGAACCCGGGTCGCTCGGAAATAACATGGAAGGAGTTTGATAAGCGTGCTAATCGCTTTGCAAGCTTGCTTTTAAGCCGCGGCATCCGGAAGGGTGACAAGGTTGCGATCCTTCTCATGAACTGTATCGAGTGGCTTCCGATATATTTCGGAACACTCAAAGCGGGCGCGATCGCAGTGCCGCTCAATTACCGCTACACTGCGGAGGAGATAAAGTATTGCGTGGAGCTTGCAGAATGTGACATGATGGTTTTCGGACCTGAGTTCATAGGCAGAGTTGAGGAAATATGCGACAGTATGCCGAGGGTCAGAACGCTGTTCTATGTCGGCTCAAACTGTCCGTCATTTGCTGAAAGCTATGATTATTATGTAAAATTCATGCGTTCAATCGCGCCGGATATAACGATTACCGACGATGATTACGCGGCAATATATTTCTCATCCGGAACAACCGGATTCCCGAAGGCTATCCTGCACAAGCACAGAGCGCTCACCCACAGCGCGAAGGTTGAGCAGGCGCACCACGGGCAAACCCATGACGATGTGTTCCTCTGCATACCTCCGCTCTATCATACGGGCGCGAAAATGCACTGGTTCGGCTCGCTGATATCCGGTTCAAAGGCGGTAATCTTAAAGGGTGTTAAGCCGGAGTGGATTATCCGTGCGGTGTCAGAGGAAGGCTGTTCAATAGTATGGCTACTTGTTCCGTGGGCACAGGATATACTTGACGCTATAGAGCGCGGCGAGATAAAGCTCGATAAATATAAGATCGACCAGTGGCGGCTTATGCATATAGGCGCTCAGCCTGTTCCGCCGAGTCTCATAAAGCGCTGGAAGCAGGTATTCCCGAATCATGAGTACGATACAAACTACGGACTTTCCGAGTCAATCGGACCGGGCGCTGTTCATCTTGGTGTTGAAAACATACACAAGGTCGGTGCAATCGGCAAGGCTGGCTACGGTTGGGAAGCAAGAATAGTTGATCCTGATTTTAACGATGTAGAACAGGGCAAAGTAGGCGAGCTTGCAATTAAAGGTCCGGGCGTTATGATATGCTATTATAACGATAAGAAGTCAACTGATGAGGTTTTAAGAGGTGAGTGGCTGCTCACAGGCGATATGGCTGAAATGGACGAGGACGGATTCATATATCTTGTTGACCGAGCAAAGGATGTCATAATCTCCGGCGGCGAAAACCTCTATCCGGTACAGATCGAGGACTATTTAAGAAAGTTCGATAAGATCAACGATATAGCCGTAATCGGTCTGCCTGACGCAAGACTGGGCGAGATCGCAGCAGCGATTATACAGCTAAAGCCGGACGTAACCTGCACGGAGGACGAAATAATGGCATTCTGCAAGGATCTTCCGAGATACAAGAGACCGAGGAAGATCATATTCGCAGAGGTTCCGAGAAATCCTACCGGTAAGATCGAAAAGCCGAAGCTCAGAAAAATCTATTGCGGTACAAGCGTTGTAGCGCGTCAGAACGAAATCACAGAGAAATAATTAAATTGAATAAAACAGCGGCATAGCCTGGGCTATACCGCTGTTTTAGTATTTGCATAAGTTTTATCAGCTGTTTTTTTGAGTCTTGTTGGCAGAGTGAATATATAAAATTGCCATAGACGCGATAGCTATCGTTACAGCTCCGTAATATGCGTACACACCGTGAACGGCGGTCATATTACTGCCGATAAGCGTGAAAATAAGCACGGAAAGCGTGGAGGCGAGCGAGCTTGAGATCTGACGGAGTGTGTTGAAAATCGCACTGCCGTCAACACGATCCTTTCCGTCAAGCTTACTGAGCGCCATAGTAGTTACCGGTGAATTTAATGATGACATTGCAATTGTCTGGCACGCAAAAACCGCAGCTATGTATATAATCGATGTGGTATGTGAAAAGAACAATCCCATAACCACAAATGCTGTATATAGTCCCACGCCAGCGGCGAACATAGGTTTAATTCCCACCTTGTCATAAAGTTTGCCTGATGTAAGTGTCGCGATTACAGATAAAATCGAGCCTACAAGTGTGGCAAGTCCGTAGGCGGTATCTGAAAACCCGCGCATCGATTTTGTAAAGATAGGCAAAATCATACTGTTTCCCATACTGATAAGATATAAGCATAGACTTAATATAACTGCAATTCGGAATGACGGGTATCTGAATACACGCAAGTTCAGCATAGGCTTTTCAGATTTTAACTGCAAGATAGAGAATGCGCAAAGAAGTAAAATTCCGACTATAATCAATCCGCCGCTTTTAAGCGATATAAGACCGCCGCTTATATTGCCTATACCTATTAAAAGCGCCGCAAATCCCAGCGAGGAAAGCGCGATATACAGTACGTTCAGCTCTGCATCTTCTTTTTCTGTAATATTTTTCATGAACATAATTCCGAGAATGATAATCACAGCTCCAAATATAAACAGTGATGCGAATACACCCTTCCAGCTAAAGGCGTCCATGATAAGTCCCGCGTATGTAGGTCCCACGACCGCAGACACCATTGACGCCATGGAGTATGCGCCCATAATAGTGCCGTGTTTTTCTTTCGGGTAGAGCTTCAGAAGCACGATCTGCGCGAATGACAGCAGCATTCCGCAGCCGATTGCCTGAAGCAGACGGCTTATGAGCAGCACAGGAAAGCTCGGGGCTAAAAACGCCGCGAGCGAGCCTATTGTGAATGCAATCATTGAGGAAAAGAAATATGTTTTGTTGGGTATACGCTTGATTAAAAATGCCGTTATCGGTATTGTTATTCCCGAAATCAGTGTCGCGCCGCTTGTGAGCCACTGCGCGAGATTTGAAGAAACTCCGAAAAACTTTGTAAAATTCGGTATCATATTCCCGGTTACAGTAGTTGACATTGCCGTTATAAAAGCCGCCGCAAGTAGCGTAATCAAAATTCCTGTTCTTTGCGTGTTTGATATATTTTTTGTATTACTCATTATTTTGTTCTCCTTAATTATTTCTACTTTAATTATAGCATAAAATCCGACAATGTGTAAAGTAAAATTTTCTGCGCAAAAAAACAGCGCGGAGTATAATACCCCGCACTGCTTTTATGAGTGCATCAAATAATGGTTATGTTCTCCTTATGAATTATCTTGCAACGAACATCTGAGTCCAGTAAATTGTTCCGTTAGAAGCTGTTGCTGCGCCAACGCCTATTTCTTTAACATTCGCGTTAAGGATATTAGCCCTGTGGCCCGATGAATTCATCCATGCGTCCATAACAGCCTGCGGTGTTCTTTGGCCGTATGCAATATTTTCCGCCGCAGTTCTGTAGCTTATACCGTTCTTTCTGAGTCTGTCAAACGGTGAGTTGCCGTCAGGATCGTTGTGGCTGAAATAATTCCTGTTGATCATATCCCGGCTGTGCGCGCGGGCAACATTTGCAAGATCGTCAGCCCATGTAAGAGCGTTGAGTCCGTATTCGGCTCTTACCTTGTTTACGAGGTTAAACACCTCAATTTCCATTGCCGATGCGTTTGTGGAAACGGAAGGCGCTTTTGTCGGAGCGGCAGTAGGTGCTGCCTGTTCAGGCGCCTTTGTCGGAGCAGCAGTAGGAGCTGCTGGTTCAGGCGTTTTTTCCGGCGCTTCCGAAGCCACCGGAGGTTTAGCAGGTGCCTGGGTGGCTTCGGGCGCTTCGGAGGCTTTGGGCTGCTCTGTTGCAGCCGGATCGGATTTGTCTGTTGAAGTAGAACAATTGAAGCCGGCACCTTTAAGAATCTCGTTAAGTACGCTGTTCGGAATGGAGCCGCAGTTTATGTAATTAAGAACTGAGCTGTCCGGCGTTATACATTGTCCGTTTATGCAAATCTCTTTACTGTCCTTGTTAATTGTAATTGTATTATTGCCGCATTTTGCGGTTATACAATTATTTGACGCTGTGCCGCATGCCGCATATGCAGCAGGCGACAATGAGGCTATAACAAGCCCCGTAATAAGTAATTTAGAAACCTTTTTCAATTCTATTATCTCCCTTTTGGTTATTTGTTTTGACCATTTGTATCTTGATGCACATATAATTATACACTCATTAAAAATGCTTGTAAACGCATAATATAAGGCATGGGAGGGGCATGATGGAAACAGACTGAAAATAATGTATATAAATAAGGTGTATTTTCCGATATTCCGGAGTTATTTCCTTAAATTATATATAATTAGGGTTTGCAAAATTATGTAAATCATGGTATAATAGGAATAGTACAGACATAGAAAGGAGAAGCAGTATGAGCAAAAAAAGAAAGAAGCAGCAAATGCCGCTGATAGTTGTTATAGCATTAATTATAATTACGGCGGCAATAAAATTATTTACAGGGAATGAGACGAAGCAAATATCATCGGTCGGAACAAATGCGGAGTATGCCGAGATAACGGCAGAGACATTCCCTGAATATGACGGAGAACCATATATTGTAGTAAACGGAAACAAGGCATACTTTGATGCTGATGAGCTTACAACCGAACCGTTTGAAATATACAGCGAGCTTGACGAGCTTGGCAGGTGCGGCGCAGCATACGCTAATATATGTATTGACCTCATGCCAACGGAGTCGCGCGAAAGCATAAGCTCGGTGCACCCTTCAGGATGGCAAAGCGTAAAGTATGATTTTATAGAAGGTAAAAGTCTGTATAACAGAAGTCATCTTATCGGATTCCAGCTTGCGGGCGAAAACGCGAACGAGAAGAATCTTATAACCGGCACGCGGTATCTCAATGCTGAAACGATGCTTCCGTTTGAAAACGAAATAGCGGACTATGTAAAGGAAACCGATAATCATGTGATGTACAGGGTAACGCCATATTTTGAAGGTGATGATCTGATTGCCAAAGGCGTTCTGATGGAGGCGTATTCTGTTGAGGATAAAGGCAAAGGCGTATCGTTTAATGTGTTCTGCTACAATATCCAGCCGGGGGTTTATATAGATTATTCAACCGGTAATAACCATGCAACCGGAGAGATCGCAATGGATACGCGTGAGGTTTACATAGCTTTTTTGAGGCCTGTTTTCCAGCGCGCAGCTGCATGATCTGTCCACATAAAATTATTTTATTTGAAAGGGTATAAAACAATGGAGCTTAAGGAAAAATATGCAATAGAAGATCTGATCTCGATAGTTAAGCGGCTGCGTGAGCCAGACGGGTGTCCGTGGGATAAGGTGCAGACGCACCAATCAATAAAAAAGAGCATGATTGAGGAAACATATGAGGCGATTGACGCGCTCGATAACGGTACAGACCATGACTTTGCAAACGAACTGGGCGATGTGCTGCTCCAGGTTGTGTTCCATTCGGTAATGGCTGAGGAGCGGGAGGCATTTGATTTTGATGATGTGGTAAAGGAAATCTGCGTTAAGCTGATAACGCGCCACACGCACGTTTTCGGCAAGGATCACGCAGGGAACGCAGAGGAGGCTCTTACAAACTGGGAAAAGAATAAAAAGAAGGAAAAGAAGATAAGCACATACACCGGAGTGTTAAAGGATGTTCCTGCGCATCTGCCGGCGCTTATGCGCGCGGAGAAGATACAGAAGAAGGCGCGCGGATTCGGATTTGACTGGGACGATATTACTGACGTATACGCAAAAGTAAACGAGGAAATTGCTGAGCTTAAAGCGGCGAAGGCGGAGAGAGATATTCGTGAGGAATACGGCGATTTGCTGTTTTCTGTTGTAAATCTCGGCAGATTTTTAGGAACAGATCCCGAAACTGCGCTTACTGACGCGTCGAATAAGTTTATAAGAAGATTCGGCAGAATGGAAGAGCTTGCGGAGCGTGAGCAAAAGGATATAGGTAAGCTTGACCTTAACGAGCTCGACGATCTGTGGAATCGTATAAAAGGCGACTCAGAATAAAAATTCGGCATAAAACAGCAAAAAAAACAGTATAAACTATTGACAAAATATGATTTTTGTACTAAAATAAGTAATGTTCATTCAGGCAGTGTTATATAATACCTGCCATTGATTAATATAACTATTCTAGGAGGAAAAAACTATGAACAAGCACGAATTAGTTTCAGCAATAGCACAGAATGCAGAATTATCAAAGAAGGATGCTGAAAGCGCATTGTCAGCAGCTTTAAGCGCAATAACAAAGGCTCTTACAGAGGGCGAGAAGGTTCAGCTCGTTGGCTTCGGTACATTTGAGGTAAGAGAGAGAGCTGCAAGAACAGGTAAGAACCCGAGAACAGGTGAGGCTATTGAAATAGCTGCATCAAAGGTTCCTGCATTCAAGGCAGGCAAGGCTTTAAAGGACGTTGTAAACGGCTAATTAATAAAGTAAAGTCATTTGAGAGCCGGGCGATAGCCCGGCTCATTTTTTAACATTGGTATTGGAGAAATATATTATGAGAATAGATAAATTTTTAAAGGTGTCGCGGCTTATAAAGCGCCGTTCTGTGGCTAATGAAGCATGTGACAGCGGACGTATTTGTGTAAACGGCAGACCTGTTAAGGCATCATATGATGTAAAGGTCGGGGATGTGCTTGAAATAACCTTCGGCGAGCGCGTAAGCCGATACGAGGTAACGGCGATTGCCGAGCATGTCTTAAAGGGCGATGCCGCGTCTTTGTACAAACCGCTTTAAGTTCTAAGTGTGATCTCCCGAACATAGTATATATATAAATATATGTGTTTCCGGGAGGTTATCATGATAAAAAATGAAACGGTCCAGACAAAGCATTCTATAACAATTGAGGACAGAGCGCGTATGACGCTTACCGGCGTGCAGGAGGTTTCGGCATTTTCAGATACTGCGGTATCGCTTAAAACCTGTCGTGGAATGCTCATGATCCAGGGCAAAGGACTCAATATCAGTAAGCTTAATACAGATACCGGTGAGCTTAACGTGAGCGGCGAGATTTCTCAGCTCAGATACTCAAAGGATAAGTCAAACGGCGGATTTTTCGAGGGGCTTTTCAGATGAGTCCGGAGCTTATGGCGTTCGCGCTGTCGGCTATGTGCGGCTCCGCGGCGCTCTTGCTGTGGGATTTCATGCATGGAATGCGGCACAGCTTTGTCAAGGGAATTATAGGAAACATTCTGCTTGACACGGCTTGGTGGTTTATTTGCGCATGGATGTTTCTTTTATGCGTTTGGGAAACGGTTTCGCTGCGGCTGAGATTTTTCGAGCTTTTCGCTGCCGTTTTGGGCGCGCTCTTATATCATTTTACCGTTTCATCTGCCATGAAGCGCTGTTTCTGCGCCTTTTTTGATATAATTTTAAAAATATTTAAATTTATTTTTAAAATACTCTTGACACCGGCAGTATTTTTGGATAAAATTTTATTAGAACCGTTTAAAAGGCGGTACAGAGAAAAAAGGAAGCGGAGTGACGGGTGATGAATAACTTAAAAGAGATAGCGGTAAGGCTGTATAGAAGTCATAAGCGAACCGTAATCATATGGGTTGTCGCTATTTTCTCCTGCGGAATGATTTTTAAGGGACTCATGCAGTATCCGCAGATTATGAGAAACCGTTCCGAGATTGCGTCACTTGAACAGAAAACAGAGGAAGAGCGCAATCGTCAGGCGGAGATCGATGATCTCAGTACAAAGGTTAACACTGATGAATACATAGAGAGAATCGCATCGGAAAAGCTTGGTCTGGTAAAAAGCAATGCCAAGATATTTATTGATGTTTCTGATGAGGATTAACGGGGGTATTTTTTAACATGGCTGTTGTTGGCAACATAGTTGAGGGAACGATAACGAGCGTAATGGCATTCGGCGCGTTTGTGGATCTCGGTTCAAATGAATCGGGGCTTGTACATATTTCAGAGCTTTCAAATGAATATGTCAAGGACATAAACACGTTTGTAAAAAAGGGTGATCGAGTAAAGGTTAAGATCATACGTGTTGATGAAAACGGGAAAATCAGCCTGTCCATGAAGCAGGCGGAGCAAAAGCAGGAGCGCGTGAAGAAGCAGAAACCGCAAAGAAGCTCGGCACGACCCGACTCATTTGACTGGTCGGCGCGTCAGACGGAGGAGCTGTCTTTTGAAGACAAGCTTTCGCGCTTCAAGCATGAGAGCGAGGAAAAGATCCGCGACACGAAAAGGCGCATGGAGAACAAGCGTTCCGGCGGATATTCAAGAAAGGGCTATTAATTTCTCGCCCTGAATTTCGTTTTTAAAGCGGATAAAATCATATGATTTATGATTTTATCCGCATTTTTGCAGAAAGAAAGAGTGGTTTTTTGAATAAAACATCGGAAAAAAGCGGGCTGATACTCAGGCTGCGAAATCGTATTATACCGATAACCGGAATGATTATTGTATTTATAATAAGCCTTTCGGTGCTGTATCTTGGCGAGCATGTCGGTCTCAGTGACAACGGCGATTTCAGACGCGTGATGCTCGTGAATAATATTGAATATGCCGATGATACTGATTCGCATTATCTTTTTAAAGAGCATTACAAAATGAACCTGGACGAAAGCAGCTTTGGCGCTGCTGTAGGTTCGGCATGGCATACAAATAATGAGGAGGAAATATATTCCTCGCCGCATTTCCTTATAATCAAGCTTTCAAAGGAAATGAATATAATCGCAAATGCCATTAGCGGCAGACCGTTTTCGGATTATAATATAATCTATCTGGCACTGCTGTATATTTTTATGCTTTCAATAGCCGCGGGCGTTATTTTCACATTTTTTGCCGATGCGAAGCCAAGGCTTCAGGGTGCGGTTTTTGTGATGTTTATTTTTATATTCTGCGACGCGGGATATCTACTGTATTTTAATTCCTTTTACGGCGAGCCGCTTCAATATACGGCGCTTCTGATGCTCGTGTCGTTCGGGATGCTGATTTATAAGCGCCCGAGCGTGCCGAAGGTGATAGGGTTTTATGTGTCCTTATACTTTTTTGCGGGGGCAAAGCTTGCAAATATCCCGTATTCACTTATGGCGGCACTCTTAGGAATATTGATTATGATAATGCGGCGGGACAAGCTGTTCAGAATCGGCGTAATAGCCTGCGCAGTAACGTGTATTGCGGCAATAATAGGGCTTTACAGCTCAATTCCGGACTGGATGGATAGAGATACAACATATCAGTCGGTATTTTTCGGCATAACAAAGAACAGCGAAGATCCAAAAAAGGATCTCAGAGAGCTAGGGGTGGATGAAAAATATGCCGTACTCGCCGGAACACACGCGTATATGGACGAGGATGAATACCCGATAGATTTAACAACAGATGAATTCAAGCACGATTTTTATGATAAGGTTTCGAAAGCTGATGTAACAGCGTTTTATATCAAGCACCCGATACGGCTTGCTAAAGAACTGTGCGTTGCGATAGAGAATTCAGCGTACATCCGTCCGCCTGTGCTAGGCAACTCCGAAACGGTGCCGATGCAGCTTACCAATAAGTTCAGCGGCTGGTCGAAGCTCAGGGTTGCGCTGAGGTTTCTATATACGCCGTGGGTTATATTCATGTGCTTTATATCGATAACGGTTTATATGGTGTTTATGAATGTATTCTATATACATAACCATAAGATAGAGAGCCCGGAAAGGAAATACATGATATTCTCGCTTGATGTGCTCATAATCGGGCTGTGGATAAATCTGCTGCTGCCGATAATCTGCAACGGCGAGGGGGATATAGTAAAGCATATGTTCCTGTTCACGAACTGTATCGATATACTGTTTTTCGTATGTGTTCTCATGATAGTGGGGATGAACAGGCGGCAGATTATTAAATGGGCGGCGGTAATATGCGCGTTTAACTGCTTGTTCTATATACACAAGCCGTATAAGACCGTTAACTTCGGAAGAATAAACGGACAAAGCATACAGTGGAATATTCTCCGGCGGTATAATGACGGAAGCGTTCTTTTAGTAACGAAAAAATGTATAGGCAGAATGCCGTTTGACAATAATTCAAATGACTGGGAAACGAGCGAGCTGAGAGAGTGGCTCAATGATGGCTTTATCGATGAGTTCTCCGATGATGAGAATGCGCGTATTATTACAACTGAAAATAAGGTGCCGCTTACTTATGAGGACCGTGAAAAGGCAGAGGACGGCGATCATGCCCATTACTGGAACTTTACGCGGTCGCTTTTAAACGATATGGGTGAAAGCGCATACCACTATACCGTAGAGGATAAGGTATATATACCGACTCTTGATATGATGAAGGATATTGACGCTCCCGATTCATACTGGATATTATGTCCGTACACATCAAATGACTATATGCAGCGGTTCCTTAACCGCGACGGCTTCGGTCTTCATACAGACGTAAGGAACGAGCAGGGAGTAAGAGCGGTAATTCGTGTTAAACTAAACTAAAGTTAAAGAAGGACATATAAATGGAAACGAGAATTCTCGGAACAGATGACAATTCAATAAAGGAAGCCGGAGAAATCATTGCCCGCGGCGGACTTATCGCGTTCCCTACAGAAACGGTTTACGGTCTTGGCGGCAATGCGTTCAACGGCGACTCGGTAAAGAAGATATATACGGCGAAGGGCAGACCGTCGGATAATCCGCTTATTGTACATATTGCGGATATTTCGGAGCTTGACGCTCTTGTTAGAGAGATAAGCGATAAGGCAAGCGCTCTCATTCATGCGTTCATGCCCGGACCGTTTACGATAATTCTTAAAAAGAGTGACAAGATTCCCGAAGAGGTAACGGCGGGGATGGATACGGTTGCGGTACGCTTTCCCGAAAATGCAGTGGCGCAGCGTTTGATAAAATCGGCAGGAGTGCCGGTCGCGGCACCGAGCGCAAATTTATCGGGTAAGCCAAGCCCCACAAAGGCGAAGCATGTTATTACAGATATGACAGGCAGGATCGACGCGATAATAGACGGCGGCGACAGCGATGTGGGTGTGGAATCTACCATAGTTGACGCCTCGCGTGATATTCCTGTTCTGCTGCGCCCGGGCGGCATTACATATGAAATGATATGTGACGTTGTGCCGGAAACGGTGATTGACCCGCATATTTTAGAGTCCTTGAAGGCGGATGAAAAGCCGCTTTGCCCGGGGATGAAGTACAAGCATTATGCGCCCGATGCCGAGGTTACGGTTATTGAGGGTGACATGGCAGCGGTTAAAGCCGAGATAGATAAGCGGCTAAAGGAGCATAGCGGCAGAATATGCGGCGTGCTCACAATGAGCGAAAACTGCTATGACAGCGCCGTTATACTTCACGGCGGCATGACAAACAAGGAATACGCAAAAAATCTTTTTGCGTGTCTCAGGAAATTTGATGAGCTTGGCGTTGAGATCGTGTATGCCGAGTTTGAGAACCGCGACGGATACGGGCTTGCAATACGCAATCGTCTGTATAAAGCAGCTTCGCAAAGAATAATTCACGTAAACACGGAGGAATGATTATGGCACAGGAGCCTATGAAAATATTATTTGTCTGCACTGGCAACACCTGCCGCAGCGCAATGGCAGCGGCTATGATGCTTGATATTGCGGTAAAGAATGATCTGAATATATTAATAGACAGCGCCGGAGTGTTTGCCGCAATTGGTGAAAAGGCGACTGATGAGGCGATAGAAGCTATGAAAAAGCGCGATATTGACCTTACCTATCACCGCACGAAGCCGCTCACGGACGAGCTTATAAGCATGGCGGACGTTATTCTCACAATGACCGGCGCGCATAAACAGCTTATAGAGCATTATGCGCCGGATAAGGTAAAGACACTTCTTGAATACGCCGGGACGGAAGGAGATATTTCCGACCCGTATGGCGGCGATCTGGAGGAATATGAGGAAACAGCGGCAGAAATTTATGACGCGCTTGTGGATATCGCAGAAAAGCTGCCTGTAATAGAGGATTAACTATGATAAAACGAATGACAGCAGCGGACATAGGTCTGATTGTTGAAATAGATAATGCGGCGTTCGGTAAGCCGTGGAAAGAGCAGGATTTTAAGGACGAGCTGGAAAAGGATCATGCGTATTATTTTACGGCGGACTATGACGGGAAAACGGTCGGATACGGCGGAATATGGTGCGTGTATGAAACGGCGGAGCTTATCCGCATAGCCGTGGAGCCGTCTGCCCGTGGCTGCGGCACAGCCGGCAGAATTATGGAGCACATTCTTGATTTCGCGGCGGAAAAGGGCTGCGAGAAGATGATGCTTGAGGTACGAAAGAGCAACGAGGCGGCAATAGGGCTATATAAAAAATACGGATTTTCGGAAATATCCGTGAGAAAGGGTTATTATGACGGGGAAGATGCGGTCATAATGCAAAAGGAATTATAATAATGGAAGATATACTGATACTCGGAATTGAAAGCTCGTGTGACGAGACTGCGGCGGCGGTCGTGAAAAACGGACGCGAAGTGCTTTCAAATGTTATTAATTCACAGATAGATATACATAAGCAGTATGGCGGAGTGGTGCCGGAAATCGCGTCGCGCTGCCATATTGAGGCGGTAAATACCGTGGTTGACGAGGCGCTGGAGCAGGCGGGTGTTACGTTTAATGATATAGACGCGATTGCAGTAACGTACGGTCCGGGTCTTGTCGGTGCGCTGCTCGTGGGTGTTTCAACTGCAAAGGCGCTTGCCTACGCGCTTAAAAAGCCGCTTGTACACGTGCATCATATAAAGGGGCATATATGCGCAAATTATGTTGCGCACCCAGGGCTGAAGCCGCCGTTTACCTGCCTTGTGGCATCGGGCGGTCACAGCCATATTGTGTATGCCGAGGATTTTATGAAATATGAAATAATGGGCATGACAAGAGATGATGCCGCGGGCGAGGCATTTGATAAGATTGCCCGTGTTATCGGTCTCGGCTATCCCGGAGGACCTAAGATCGATAAGCTTGCAAAAGAGGGGAATCCGAACGCGGTTGAGTTTCCGCGGGTTAAAATGGCAAACGATTCGCTTGATTTTTCGTTCAGCGGAGTAAAGACGGCTGTTATAAACTATGTTCATAAGCTTGATCAGAAGGGTGAGGAATACAATAAGGCGGATATTGCCGCGTCGTTCCAGAACGCGGTGACCGATGCGCTATGCTCACACACGATCGAGGCGGCAAAGAGGAAAAATTCAAAAACGATCGTTCTTGCCGGCGGCGTTGCATCAAACTCGGCGTTAAGAGCGAAGATGAGCGAACAGGCGGGAAAACAAGGCATAGATGTGCTTTATCCGCCGCCGGTGCTATGCACTGATAATGCTGTTATGATCGCCTCCGCGGGATACTTTGAGTATATCTCAGGAACAAGGGCAGATATGAAACTGAACGCTGTTCCGTCCTTAACTCTTTCGTAAAGAAATACATTTTGTTCAGTATGACGGTTGATTTATTAGTCAGGATATGCTATAATAACAACGGTTGATAAAAAATGACAAAACCGGAGGGAACTCCGGAAGTACGGAAACAGAAAAGAGGTATGATTATGGGCGGTTTCTTCGGAACGACATCTAAGGACGATTGTGTTTTCGATTTGTTCTACGGAATAGACTACCATTCGCATCTCGGCACACGCCGCGCGGGAATGGCTGTTTATGATAAAGAAAACGGATTTGAAAGGGCTATTCATAATATTGAGAATACGCCTTTCAGAACAAAGTTCACAAAAGAATCAAATACTATGCATGGCACGCTGGGAATAGGGTGTATTTCGGATTTTGAGGCTCAGCCGATCCTTATACGTTCGCATCACGGCACGTTTGCGATTACTACGGTCGGAAAGATCAATAATTCGGATGAGATCGTAGAAGGTATTATTAAAAAACATACGCATTTCTTTGAAATGCAGAATGGTGATATTAACCAGACAGAATTGGTTGCCGCGATCATTAACCAGAAGGAGAATTTTATTGACGGAATACGCTATGCGCAGGAGATTATTGACGGCTCAATGAGTATGCTTATTCTTACTCCGAAGGGTATTTATGCGGCGAGAGATAAGTATGGAAGAACGCCTATCGTTATAGGTAAAAAGGCGGACGGTTTCTGCGCGAGCTTTGAGAGCTTTGCATATCTTAACCTCGGCTATGAACCGTACAGGGAGCTTGGTCCCGGCGAAATAGCCGTTATGACTGAGGATTCCGTAAAGACGCTTGTAGAGCCGGGCGATAAAATGAAAATTTGTACATTCCTGTGGGTTTACTACGGCTATCCTTCATCGTCATACGAGGGTATGAGCGTTGAACAGATGAGATATAACTGCGGACAGTGCCTTGCAAAGCGCGACGGCGAGAATTTTAAACCGGATTCTGTTGCAGGTGTTCCGGATTCGGGTACGGCTCACGCTGTAGGCTATGCGAACGCATCAGGCGTCAAGTTTGCGAGACCGTTCATTAAATACACGCCTACATGGCCGCGTTCATTCATGCCCACTCATCAGAGCAAGCGTAACCTTATCGCTAAGATGAAGCTTATCCCGGTGCATGACCTTATAGCGGGAAAGAGCCTGCTGCTGATTGACGACTCAATCGTTCGCGGAACTCAGATGCGTGAAACGACAGAGTTTTTATACGACAGCGGCGCCAAAGAGGTTCATATAAGAACAGGCTGTCCTCCGCTTGTTTACGGCTGTAAGTACATCAATTTCTCGCGTTCAAATTCGGAAATGGAGCTTATCGCGCGCCGCGTTATAAAGGAGCTTGAGGGCGGTGACCCGGATGATGCGACACTGCAGGAATATACCGATCCGGACAGCGAGAAATATAAGAAGATGGTGGACAAGATATGCGAAACATTGCATTTCACATCATTGAACTATCTCCGTCTTGACGATATGATCGAGTCAACAGGAGTAGATCCGGAAAAATTATGTACCTACTGTTGGAATGGAAAAGAGTAAATACCTGTAATTTTCGCCTTGTCGAAGGTTGTCAGGTATTGCTTACACAGCTTTTATGAAGACCCATACAAAACAGAGATGCCGTATTTCACAGCGCAGCATCTCTGTTTTCTTGTATTCATGCACTTGTTTTTGAAGCGCGGAACAGGACGACGACTCCATTCACTTGCCCCATTAAAGAATCATCTTATATTAGTATGGTCTTACACCATAAGTTTTAACGTAGCAGTCAGAACACAG